>LKNC01000039.1 GCA_001564255.1 Natrialbaceae archaeon Tc-Br11_E2g1 | reverse complement strand
TCCACTCCCGCTCGCGGTGATCGGCCACGAGGGATCGACCGTGCTCGTCTGCCTGATCGGCCTGCGGCTGATCGGGTTCCAGGGCGCGTAATCTGGTAGCTCACTCGCCGCAGGTGTGTCTGTAGAAGTGCTCGTTGTCGCTCGCCCGCTCGTCGATCGTCTCCATCGTGATCTCCTCTGTGACCTCGAACATACTGATGTGTGAGAGTGCCACGCCGTCGTCCGCGTAGGTGGTACAGATGTGTGCCCCGAGGTTCGCGGGCAGGCCCCGACCGCCTGATGCTGTTCACCAAAGAGCGCTCGCGGTAGGTGTCGTGTTGGGTCTGGAGCTGATCGCCGGGACGGTCCCAGGCGAACTCCCGGTCGTTGAAGACGTCGAGACGGTCCCCGTCGGTCGTCTTCGCGCCGAAGACGTAGTATCGGTCGGTCGTGTGCGGGTGTGGGGCGAAGACCGCGAGGATCACGGCGAGGCCGGCGACGACGAGCACACCGAGGACGATCCGGAACACGGCGAGCGAGCGCGTGTCGATGTCGACCGGAAACGGGGGGACATCCCGCGGAGAGCTACCGGCCGTCACCACGTCGGCGTCGGTAGGGCTGCCCGCTCGACAGCGGGGCAAGTTTCGGTCGCACGAAAAAGTATCCGGCTAGTGACAATACCTAAGTAGATGAAAGACGTACGAACGGCTGTAATGAGCACCCAAAAGATCATCCGTCAGAAAGCCGGCACCGTCGAGGAGAACGCACTCCGACTCGAGCCTGAAAAGGCCGAACAGATCATCGACGCGTTGAACACCGACCTCGCGGACGCCTACGTCCTGTATCATCAACTGCACAAACACCACTGGAACGTCGAGGGCGCGGAGTTCCTCGACGTCCACGTCTTCCTCCAGGAGGTCTACGAGGACGTCGAGGCCGCCGCCGACGAACTCGCCGAACGCCTCCAGGCCCTCGGTGGGGTTCCACACGCGAGCATGACGACACTCGCCGAGAACGCCACCGTCGAACCCGAAGACGAGGACGTCTACGACGTCCGTACTTCCCTCGAGAACGACCTCGAGATGATGGGCGAGATCATCGAGAGCACCCGCGACCACATCGAACTCGCCGACTCACTCGGCGACTTCGCGACGGCACAGATACTGCGTGAACAGCTCGTAACGCTCGAAGAACACGCCCACCACGTCGAACACTACCTCGAGAACGAAACGCTGGTCCTCGAGGAGGCGACCCACTAGCGAACCCCAGGAGCCGTTTCGTCCGTTCGTCCCGGCAACTCGAGTTCGATCTCTAGGCTCGGCTCGCCGACGCCCTCGAAGTCGATCTCGAGTTCTACGGGTTCGCCGAATGCGAAGGGCAGTTCCCACTCGTCGGTTTCGATCGTCAGTTCGTCGCCGTCACGGAGCCGTTCGCCCAGTTCGATCAGGAAGGAGCCGGCTTCGCTCGCGTCGAGGCGATACTCCCGTTCGAAGTCGCGGCCGGTGCGGATCGTGGTCCGCCCTTCGGTTGGGTCGTCCGCTGAGTCTGTCATCTCGCCCATCCTACGACCTCGAGGGGTATGTCGGTTGGGGGCCACCCGCGAACATCAGTCCGGAGAGGCGTGTTTTTATTCCGGTCGGTCGAAGTTCGACTATGGCCACTCCATCCGCGACCCGGGCGTTCCGGGACGCCCACGACGGGAGGTTCGGGGAGTCGTACTTTCGTCCCTTCGGGGATTGCCGGATCTCGAGTATCGGCCTCGGCACCTACCTCGGCGAGCCGACAGATGGGGTCGACCGCGGCTACGAAGCGGCGATCCTGACGGCGATCAAGGGCGGCTGTAACGTCCTCGATACGGCGATCAACTACCGCCACCAGCGAAGCGAGCGGGTGATCGGGACGATCTTCGAGCGGACGGCGGTCGACCGCGACGGGGTATTCCTCGCGACCAAAGGCGGGTTCGTCCCCTTCGACGGCCGTCGGCCGGCCGATCCGGCGGGCTACGTCAGCGAAACGTACGTCGAGTCCGGGATCGCCGATCCCGAGGAGTTCGTCGCCGGGAGCCACTGCATCGCCCCCGACTACATCGAGGACCAACTCGAGCGCTCCCTCTCGAATCTGGGTACAGAAATCGACCTCTACTACGTCCACAACCCCGAGACACAACTCCAGGCCCGTTCGCGGGAGGCGGTCTACGACCGACTGGAGGAGACGTTCGTCCGTCTCGAGAAACGGGTGAGGGCGGGCGATATCGGGGCCTACGGCGTCGCGTCGTGGGACGCCTTCCGCGTGCCCGCAAACCACGGGTCGTTTCTCTCCCTGGCCGAGATTCGAGAGCGGGCGGAAACGGCCGCGGATCGGGCGGGGAGAGAGCGGACGGGCTTTCGCGCGATCCAGCTCCCGTTCAACGTCGTGATGGCCGACGCCTACACCGTCGCCCCCTACGAGACCCCCGACGGAACGCGGTCGGTCCTCGAGTTCGCGGCCGACGTCGGACTCTCGGTGTTCACCAGCGCGAGCATCGCCCAGGGTGACCTGGCCGAGGGCGTTCCCGAGGACGTCGCAGAGCGTGTCCCCGGCGAGACGCCGGCCCAGAAGGCGATCAACTTCGCCCGCTCGCCACCGGGGGTAACGTCGTCGCTCGTCGGGACGAACAGTCCAGAGCACGTCGAGGAAAACGTCGCTTCGGGCGAACGTGCTCCCCTCGAGGCCGGGACCTTCGAGGCCGTCTTCGGTTCGTCCTAACGGGACGTGGCCCGGTTTCAGCGGATCTCCTTCCAGGTCCCCTCACAGTCGGAGCAGATCCGGACGGTCGCGATCTCGTCAGGATCGTCCCGCGTCTGCAGTGGCGTATCACACTCGACACAGGTCACCCGATCGTAGGTGTCTTTCGTGAGTTCGCCGTCTCGGAGTGCCTTCCGGACCGATTTCATGTAGTAGGGCTACAGACCAATAGGCTAAAAAGGCCGGGGCTTCGTGACCGCCGGGTGAACGGACGGGGAAAACGACCTCGAGAGCGGGAGCTCCCCCCGAACGGGCCGAAAACGACCCCCTGTTCGTACAGCAGGAGAACAGTCAGCGAACACCTGATCGCGTCTCACGGCGCGCCGCCGCCGGTGACGGCCGTTCGAGTGTGAACCGTTTCGTCCAGTAATAGCAACTACTGGACCGTTTCCCCCAAAGGCTTGAACGTCCCGTTTATGTCCCACTCGTGGAGACAGTGGGGGTTGCCGGCGAGTTTCTTGCCGTCCTCGCTTGCGAGTTGCCAGGCGTCTACGACTCCGTCCCATCGTTCCTTCCGTCCACAGAGTTCACACTCGCGTACGGTCGGTTTTCTCAGCTGTGCACTCATCGTCACCCCGTGGGAACTGCAAGCATATAACCGTGTTCGTGGACGTCGGACGGACGCCGTTCGGCCGTTCGTACGGGTTTTCGTCGAGTATGCTAGAGATCCCCTCGGTTTCGATCTCCTGCACACTCGAACGGACAGGATATTCCGACAGAAGTGGACACTGACGTTATTTTATATATTCCAAATTACGATTTTGATGGGGAGTCACCGCCGGGTTTTCCCCTCCGTCAGTACGTCGCGTCCCTGATCCCCTCGTCGAGGTCCTCGAACACCGCTAGGTACTCCCGACGTTCCTCGCGGAGTTCCGCGGCGGCGTCCTCGTAATCGTCGACGTGATCAGGGACGTAGTACTCCGCGATGTCGAGTCCGGGGACCTCCTCGGGGATGGTGAGGCCGGTCGTCTCGTCGTCGGTCCACCCGACGGTACCGCGGGCGAGTTCCGTGAGGATCGTCACCGACTCGGTGACGCCGACGTCTGTGGACTCCTCGCCGAGGTAGCCGGTGTTGATGACGAAACAGTCGACGTCTAACTCGGCGGTCAGGTCACGAAAGCGGTTACCCTCCTCGCCTTCCGAACCGATGATGAAGGGGTTGGTGCCGACGACGCGGATCGGTTCACCCGCACGCGAGGGGTCGCCCGCGCTCGTCTCTATGGATTCACCGAGCATGAACGCGACGGCGGCTTGCTCCTCGTCGAGTTTCGCGACGGGGGGCATAAGCGGGTTGCGCGTGATGAAAAAGACCTGATCGATCGTCTCGAGGTCGATCCCCTCGTCGGCGCTCTCGAGTTCCGACCGCTGGACGATCGCCCGGGAGTTTTTCGTATACCGGGGCTCGTCGAAGTCGACGGTGCCGTCGTCGTCGACGGCGACGTTCTCGAGGATCGCCGACTCGTCGGTCGCGGCGTCGTAGAGGGCGGGTTGTTCGTCCTCGTCGAGGCCGATGGTCTTGATGAAAAGCCCCTGGCCCTCGCTGCCGGCGACCGAGCCGTCGGGAAGCAGTGCACAGACGTCGTCCTGGAGCATGGCGGCCTCTTCGGGCTCTTCGAGCCAGAGGCCGTGGGAGGTAAGCGTCGACTTGCCCGTCGCCGACAGGCCGAGGAAGACCTGTCCGACGGTGGTCATCTCACCGTCGGCGTCACGAACGCGGACGCGCTTGCTGCCCGCGTGCAAGCCGAGTCCACCGAGTCGTTTCGTCCGGTACATGAACAGACGCAGGAACGACTTTTTCGCCTCGCCCGTGTAGTCGCTGCCCAGGACTGCGGTGAACCCTTCCTCGGGGAGCACGCGAATCGCGGTCCCCTCGTAGTCGGGATCCTGGACGGTCACGAGGTCCGGTTCCCGGCCGTCGGTCGGCTCGAACAGTTTCGCCCACGCCAGGGCGATGCGGGCGTGTTCTCTCGGAACGAACAGACGACAGCAAAACGTCGCCTCGGGGTGACGGCCCATGAGCCGGTCGACACAGAGCACCTCGCGGTCGTTCGCGATATCGACGGCGTCCTCGAGGAACCCGTAGTCGTCGGCTGTGAACGTAGAATCGACCGCGTTTTTCGTCTTCTCCGAACTCCGCGAGCGGTACTCGCTCACGTACGACGGGGAGCCAAACTCCGTGGTGGTCTCGTCGTCTTCGGCGAGTTCGCGCAGTCTCTCCAGGGAGGGATTGTAGCGCACGTTCGACGCGTCTTTCGGATCAGGAAGACCCCGTCTGAGTGGCCGGCGCTCTGTCCCGGTTTCGGACATGTATCCGATAATAAATCATCCTGATCCATAAACGTAGAGGTTCTCCGTCCGAGTGTGATACGGCTTAACCAGTGTCTCGTTGGCACAATTCGGCGTCGGACGTCCTCCGCGGCGAGTGTATCCGGAGCGTACGTCCGGAATTAATTTGTATTTGACAATAGTTGGGGCGGGGGTCGGCCCCGTTCGATCCGGGATCGGCGTCGACAGCGCGGGACGAACACATATGTTCCGTCGGTACGATTGTCTCCCGATGGCACACCTCGAGAAGGTCTTCATCTATCCGATCAAGTCACTCGACGCGACACCGGTCACGTCGACGACGATCGTCGAGAACGGTGGCCTCGAGTTCGACCGCCGGTACGCGATCGTCGACGCCGACGGCGAGTACGTAAACGGGAAGCGAGAGCCGCGGATTCACCGACTGCGGGCGACCGTCGACCTCGAGAAGGCGGTGGTTACCCTCGGGGAGCGCCGGGCCGAACGGTCCCACGAGTTCCACCTCGAGGACGACCGCGGCGACCTCGAGGCCTGGCTCTCCGAGTTCTTCGAGAGGCCCGTCTCCTTGTTCCGTTCGGACGAGGGTGGATTTCCCGACGACACCGACGCTTCGGGGCCGACGGTGATCGGTGCGGGCACGCTCGAACGGGTCGCCTCGTGGTACGGGGGGATCGACGTCGTGGAGATGCGCCGGCGGTTACGGCCGAACCTGATCGTCGACGGCGTCCCCGCCTTCTGGGAGGATCGCCTCTACGACGACCCCGGGCGCGTCGTCCCGTGTACCGTCGGCGAGGCGACCCTCCACGGCGTCAACCCCTGTCAGCGCTGTGTCGTCCCGACCCGGGATCCGGACACCGGCGAACCGACCCCGAACTTCCGCGAGCGGTTCGTCACCCGCCGTAAGAGCACACTGCCCGACTGGGCGAGTACGGCGTGGTTCGACCACTACTTCCGGCTGATGGCGAACACGCGGGTTCCGGCGTCCTCGTGGGGCGTGGACGTCGCCGTCGGTGACGACCTCGAGGTCGGCGATCCGGTCCCTGCCTCCGGCCCATAACCCCGTTTACCCGTCGATGGGCTGCACGTTTCGCATCTCGCCCCCACACCGCCGGCAGGTACTGACGAGTACCCCCTCGGCCCGTTCACGGAGCCGACACTGGAGACACTCGTACTCGATTCCGTCGCTGTATGACATGCGTCCACATATGTACTGATGTGTGTTAACTCTTTCCGTAGTGAGCCGCGACGACGGCGACCGTTCTCCCCCGGCAGCCGGGTAACACACAGGTTCTTCCTCGAGCGTCTCGAAGCGTTTCTATGGGATTTCACACGTTCCCCATCGACCGTGCCGACGCGCTCGAGGACCCCGGACGGTATCGCTTCTGTTCCCGCGAGGAACTGCTCGGGGCGCTCGCCCTCGAGGAGGGAGCCGTCGTCGCCGATCTCGGCTCCGGAACGGGCTTTTACGCCGACGACGTGGCCCCCCTCGCCGAGACCCTCTATGCGGTAGACGTTCAAGCGGAGATGCACGACCGCTATCGCGAGAAGGGCGTCCCGGACCCCGTCGAGTTCGTGACCGCCGAACTCTCCTCGCTCCCGTTCGAGGAGGACCACCTGGACGGTGCGTTCTCGGTGATGACCCACCACGAGTACGCGAGCGAGGGGACGTTCGCCGAACTCGCCCGCGTGCTCCGTCCCGGCGCCCCCCTCGTGACCGTCGACTGGTCGGCCGACGGAACCGGCGAGGACGGCCCCCCGCTCGAGGAACGGTTCGGCCTCGAGGACGCGAGGGCCCACCTCGAGGCTGCCGGCTTCACCGTCGAGTCCGCCCGGAACCGTCCGGAGACGTTCGCGGTCGTCGCCCGGCGATAACCCGGTAGCGGGACGGACGGTTTGTGTTAGTTGTTTTACACTCGATCGCACCCGAACGGCCGTCACCGCCGGCGGCGGGCCGTGAGACGCGATCAGGTGTTCACTGACTGTATGAGAAAAACACACCACGAACGGATTGAATCCACCACTGGCGGTGGAATACATCCCGACTTTTAAGACGATGTGTGTGTATAGCTATCGTATGTCGGATTTTCAGCCCCTGTTGGGACTCCAACTGGACGACGCCGAGATAGACGACGTGTTAACCGAGGTCGGCATCGGGGTTCTCTCGATGAGCGTCGAGGGAGTGCCCTACGGTGTCCCGCTGTCTTTCGGGTACGACGGGAACGAGAAACTGTACTTCGTATTCCTCGGTGCGAGCACCGACCTCCGGAAGGAAACGTACGCCGAACAGGTCAGTGTAGCGAGCTTTACGACGTTCGACGTCACCCCGGACGGGTCCTGGCGGAGTGTGATCGTTTCCGGCCCGCTCGATCGGATCACGGTCGATGAGTGGGACACCGCACGCGAGGCGATGGGCGACAACGCGTACCGATCGACGCTCCTCTCGGAGTACGAACTCCAGGAGAATCCAAACGTGTGGGCACTCGAGATTCGAGATCGGTCCGGCCGTGGGGCCGGCCAGCAGTGATACTCACGCAGGTTTATGTCCGCCCGACCGCAAGCTATAGCCATGAGCCTGAACGTGGAAGCCCCCGACCCACCGGAGCTACGGGACATCGATCCGAACGAGTACGAGGACGCCGAAATCGTCGGGGAAACCGACTACAAGCGCGAGGAGATATCCGAACTACTCCAGGAAGGTGCATGGGAAGAGGTGTGGGAGGTTTGGGCCGAAGACACCGATCTGGACGGGAGTGAATACGCGATCGTCGAAGATCTGGAACTCGTTCGGGAGTTCGATTTCTTCTGGGACTCGTTCGCCGACAGGGTCGGCTATCACGCGCCGGGGATCCCCGAGGATTGGCAAGAACGTGAGTACCACCCCGACCTCGAGACGTGGGGGACGGTCTCGTCGATCAACGCAGAGCTCACGGAGTTCGGCCAGATGGTGTGTGAAGTGTTGAAAGAGGAGTACATCGATTGGGAATCCGATTACGAACCGCCGGACGACCTCCCGGAGTTTTGATACCGTCGGTCACGGTCCCGTGAACTGGCGTGGGCCACGCCCGGGTGGATGAGTCCGACGGGGTTCGTGGCCGACCGGAGGACGCCGACGGCGATGGGGACGCGGTCGGGAGGTGGCTGCACTCGAGCCCGTACAACGGTTTTTATACGAATCCGCCGAAAGTCCGCCAATGAAGATCATAAAGGACAGCGTCCACGATCACATCGGGATCGATGGGGTCGCACTGGACCTCCTCGATACGCCGGCAGTACAGCGTTTGCGGGGGATCGGACAGCTCGGGACCGTCTCGCTGGTCTACCCCTCGGCGAACCACACCCGCTTCGAGCACAGCCTCGGGGTCTACCACCTCGCCTGTGAGGCCCTCGAGGGCTTCGACGTCGAGGGGCACGAGGCCGAACGCGTCCGGGCGGCCGCGATCTTACACGACGTCGGCCACGGCCCGTTCAGCCACAACTTAGAGGAGCTGACCCACCGCCGGACGGGACGGTACCACGACGACGTCAACGGGCTACTCGAGGCCGGCCAGGTCGGCGACGTCTTACGAGAGCACGGCTTAGAGCCCGCCGCCGTGGCCGACCTGGTCGCCGGCGAGGGTCGCTTTGGCCAGGTCGTCTCGGGTGAACTCGACGTCGACCGGATGGACTACCTCGTCCGTGACGCCCACCACACGGGCGTCCCCTACGGGACGATCGACCACGGCCGACTCGTCCGCGAGTTGACCTTCGTCGACGGGGAACTCGTCTTGGGAGAGGGGAACGTCCAGACCGCAGAGAGTCTGCTGGTCGCCCGGGCGCTGATGAACCCGACGGTCTACAACCACAGCGTCGCCCGGATCAGCAGAGCAATGCTTCGCCGGGCGACCGAGCGGTTGCTCGAGTCGGGTGCCCTCGACGCCGGGACCCTCCGGCGGATGGACGACCACGACCTGCTCGTCACCCTCCGAACCCACGAGGCGACGAGTGAGTTCTCGAGGCGACTCGACGAGCGGGACCTCTACAAGCGGGCGGTCTGGGCGGAGATCGACGACGTTCCCGGCGGGGTGATCGAGGCGGACCACGACACCCTCCGGGAGTTCGAACGCGAGATCGCCGACGCCGCGGGGGTGGACGGGGACGCGGTCATCCTCGACGTACCCGAGCGGCCGTCGATGACCGAGTCGACAAGCCGGGTGATGGTAAACGGCGAGATCCGGAACCTCGGCTACCAGTCGCCGCTGGTCGACGCCTTGCGGGCCGCCCAGTACTCCCAGTGGCGACTCGGGGTCTACTCGCCACCGGAGATTCGCGAGCGGGTCGGCAACGCCGCAGTCGACGTTCTCGGGCTGGACATCGACGGCGCGTTGATAAGCGAGACCCGCGACGGCCAGTACGCCCTCGACGACTTCCTCGAGTGATCACGTGCGAACCGTTCAAGTCGCTCCCGTCTGAAACGACCGTATGGAGTACGCTGGTACGATCCTCCGGGGACGGGACCTCGAGCCGGTCGAGGGGACGGTCGTCGTCGACGAGGACGGCGAGATCGAAGCCATCGAGGAGGGCGACGTCGACGGTGACGACGTCCTGTGTCCGGCCTTCGTCAACGCCCACACCCACGTCGGGGACTCGATCGCGAAAGAAGCCGGCGGCGGGCTCAGCCTCGAGGAACTGGTCGTCCCGCCGGACGGGCTCAAACACCGACTGCTCCGGGAGGCCTCGCGGACGGAGATGGTCAACGCGATCCGGCGATCGCTCCGATACATGCAACGGGGTGGGACCGCCGCCTGTCTCGACTTCCGGGAAGGTGGCGTCGTCGGCGTTCGCGTTCTCCGGGAGGCAGCCCGTGGCCTCGAGATCGACGCTCTGGCTTTCGGCCGGGAGTCGGTCGAGGCGATGGCGGAAGGCGACGGCTTCGGAGCGAGCGGGGCCAACGACGACGTCTTCGACCGCGAGCGGACGGCGACCCGGGAGGCGGGGAAACCCTTCGCCATCCACGCCGGCGAGGCCGACGCGAGCGACATCAACCCGGCCCTCGATCTCGACCCGGACTTCCTCGTTCACATGGTCCACCCCGAACCGCTCCACCTCGATCGACTCGCCGATCGGGGGGTTCCCGTGGTCCTCTGTCCGCGTTCGAACCTCGTAACCGGCGTCGGCTTCCCCCCCGCCGAGGAGTTACACGAGCGGACGACGGTCGCTCTCGGGACGGACAACGTCATGTTGAACTCCCCGTCGATGTTCCGGGAGATGGCGTTCCTCGCGAAACTCACCGACCTCCCCGCCCGGGAGATCCTCCGGATGGCGACCGTGAACGGCGCGGAGATCGGAGACCTCGAGTACGGCCCCCTCGAGGCCGGCCGGCCGGCGCGGTTCGTGGTCCTCGACGGCGACTCGGACAACCTCGCGGGCACGAGAGACCCGGTTCGGGCCGTCGTCAGACGGGCGGGCGTCGACGACGTCCGGGAGGTCGTCCTCGGGTGACCGACGGTCGTGTCAACGAAAGTTATTTATGCTGGAGATCGACTGCCAGCTTACCAAAACTTAAAGTTTGTGGCCGAACGACGGTCACAGGTCCAGGCCATGACCGACAGCACGCTCGACGAACACGCCGGTGACGGCTCTCTAGAGGCCGGTTCCACCGTAGAGGAACCCGTTGGCCCACTCGAGGAGCCTCGAAACGACCCCCCCAACGACGCCGACCCCAACCCCCCCGAAACGGACCTCGCGACCATCGAGAGCCGGATCGACGAACTCGCAAGCCGGACGGCCGACGACGTCTTCGACCAGTTCGAACAGGTTCGATCGGAAGCCAACGGCGAGTGTGACGTCGACGGCGTTCTCGCAGACCAGAGTCCCGAGGATCTCATCGCCTCGGCCCTCGAGGGGACGGACGCTCCCGACGGGACGGACGTCTTGGGAGACGAAGACGGCCTCGAGGACCTCCTGCTCACCGAACGGCGGGCAGGGTCGGAGTTCCTCTGGGTCGAGGCCGGAGACGGGAAGTCCGGCTTCGAGAACGAGCAAAACGGGTCCCCGAAGGCGGCCGCCTCGAGGTCGGCGGGCGACGCCGACGCCGAAATTGAGGCCCTCGAGGCCGTCCCCTTCGGCGGGACGGAAGCCCACGTGTCGCCGGCGGACGACGAGGTGGCGTCGGGAGTCGACGGCGACCCGTCGGGACGTTTCGGTTGGCTTCGGCGGAAATTCGGTTCGATCTTCTAGCCGGCGACAGTCGGGCCGGCGGTTATCGGACGTGAACGTACCAGCCGTCGGTTCAGAACGGAAAGGAAGACGTCGGGATCTAGAGGAAACTCTCGATGTGGTCGGCGACTTCCTCGGGCGTGTCCCCGACGGGGACGCCCGCGTCGTTCAGCGCCGAGATCTTGCTCTCTGCGGTACCCGTCCCGGAGCCGGAGACGATCGCACCGGCGTGGCCCATGCGCTTTCCTGGTGGGGCCGTCCGTCCGGCGATGAAGCCGGCGACGGGCGTGTCGACGTGCTCGTCGATGTACGCTGCGGCCTGTTCTTCGTCCTCACCACCGATCTCACCGCACATGGCGATGGCCTCGGTTTCGTCGTCGTTCTCGAACAGTTCCAGGGCGTCGATGAAGCTCGTCCCGATGATCGGGTCGCCACCGATACCGATCGCGGTGGTCTGGCCGATGCCACGAGAAGTGAGGTTATCAACTACCTGGTAGGTCAGGGTCCCAGAGCGGGAGACGAGACCGACGTTCCCCTCGGCGAAGATGTTGCCGGGGAGGATGCCGAGTTTCGCCTCGCCGGGCGTGATGAGGCCGGGACAGTTCGGGCCGATGAGTCGGGTGTCAGTCTCGGAAAGACGCTTGTTGACTCGAGCCATGTCCTGGGTCGGGATGCCCTCCGTGATGGCGACCGCGAGGTCCAGATCCGTATCGAGGGCCTCGAAGATGGCGTCGCCAGCGAACGCTGGCGGGACGAAGATGACCGACGTGTCGGCGTTCTCCGCTTCGACGGCCTGCTGGACGGTGTCGTAGACGGGGACGCCGGCGGCTTCCTGGCCACCCTTGCCGGGGACCGCGCCAGCGACGACGTTGGTTCCGTACTCCATCATCTGCTTGGCGTGGAACTTGCCCTCGCCACCGGTGATGCCCTGTACCACGACGCGAGTGTCGTCGTCGACTAGTACGCTCATTGTTCGCTCACCTCATCAGCGTAGGAAACGGCACGCTGAACCGCCTCTTCCAGGGTCTGTTCGACCGTCACGAGGTCCTCGTTGAGGATCTCCATCCCCTCTTCCCAGTTCGTCCCCGCGAGTCGGACGACGACCGGTTTGGGGATCTCGTCGAACTGCTCGAGTGCCTCGTTTATGCCTTTCGCGACCTCGTCGCCACGGGTGATGCCACCGAAGATGTTGAAGACGACCGAATCGACGTTGTCGTCGGAGAACACCATATCCAGGGCGTTGGCGATGCGTGCTGCCTTCGCGCCGCCACCGACGTCCAGGAAGTTCGCGGGTTCGCCGCCGTAGTAGTCGACGAGGTCGAGCGTGGTCATCACCAGACCTGCGCCGTTGCCGATGATGCCGACGTTACCCGAAAGACGGACGTAGTCGAAGCCGTACTCGTCGGCTTTCGCCTCGAGGTCGTCGCCGCCCGCGGCGTCCTCTTCCATCTCGGCCAGTTCGGGCTGGCGGAAGAGAGCGTCCTCGTCGACGTTCATCACGGCGTCGGCCGCGATGACCGCGTCGTCGGAGGTGACCATCAGCGGGTTGATCTCGGCGTCGGCACCGTCTTTCTCGCTCCAGAGGTCATAGAGCGTGTTGAGAACGCCCGAGACGTCACGGGTGAGTTCGGGGTCGATACCGGCGTCGTAGACGACCTTGCGTGCCTGGTATGGCATCATCCCGAAAGACGGGTCGATGTGCTCGCGGGCGATCGCGTCGGGGTCTTCCTCGGCGACCTCCTCGATGTTGACGCCACCTTTCCTCGAGACCATCGCGACGGGCGTGCCCTCGGCGCGGTCCATCGTGATCCCCACGTAGAGTTCGTCGGTGAAGTCGACTGCCTCCTCGACGAGGACGCGGTCGACGTGGTAGCCTTTGAGGTCCATCCCGAGGATGGAATCGGCTGCCTCGCGGGCGTTTTCCTCGTCGTCTACGAGTTCGATCCCGCCAGCTTTCCCACGACCGCCGACCTGTACCTGTGCCTTGATCGCGACCGGGTAGCCGATCTCCTCGGCTGCGGCCACGGCACCGTCGACGTCCGACGCCAGCTGTGAGGACGGCGTCGGGATTCCGGCATCGGCGAAGACCTGCTTCGCCTGATACTCGTGTAGTTTCATGCGCACTCAGAAGGCGGGTTTCCCACCGCTTAAATCATGCCAGTTCGTTCCGTCAATATTATTCGTGATGGTTTCGAGGGGCGTCGAACGGACTGCCACTCGCCAGCGCCACACTCGAGTGTTCGACCCGTTCGATCGCCGTTCAGAGGAGGTCCGGCCTCGAGGGAGGGACTGGGGGAGACTGCCATTAAATGCCTAGTATAAAATAGAGCATATACACATACATATAGGGAAGGTTTACCAGTAACCACTCTATTCGTCTACTCGTGAGCATGAGTACCACTGATGACCCAGGTGCGATCGAAGACACTCTTACTGAAGCTGAATACCGCGACCGGCTGCGTGATCTCCCGCCGAGTGCGAAACTCGTCGCGAAAGTCCTCGAGTCCGATTCCCCGCTCTCGCAGGGCCAGCTCGCAGAGGAGTCGCTGCTCCCCGACCGGACCGTCCGCTACGCGCTGAACCGTCTCGAGGACGTCGAGTTGGTCGGCTCCCGGTACAGCTTCCGTGACGCGCGCAAGCAGGTCTACTACCTCAAACACTGACCCCTCCCGGCGGGGCCGACACGGACTTCTCTCCAGGCCCGCAGGATCCACCATGGAGATCCACCGGATCCCCGTCCCGACCGGAACGCGTGCGCCGGATGGGCGGACCAACGCCTACGTGCTCGGTCGCGACCCCGCCGTCCTCGTCGACCCGGCGGGACGAACCGACGAACTCGACCGACTCGTTCGCCGCCGGAGTATCAGCCACCTCCTCCTCACGCACGCCCACCCCGACCACGTGGGCGCTGTCGCCGACTACGCCGACGCGACCGGGGCGACCGTCTGGGCGCGGCGCGGGTATGCCGACCGCTTCCGGACGGCGACCGGCGTCGATCCCGACCGACTGTTCTCCCCGGACACGACGATACCGCTCGGCGGGGACGGCGTCACGGTCATCGAGGCGGCGGGCCACGCCCCCGACCACGTCGCCGTCCGCGCCGGCGACGGCGGCCCCGTCTGTTCGGGGGACTGTGCCGTCCGCGAGGGCAGCGTCGTCGTCGGCGCGCCCGACGGCGACATGCGTTCGTACCTCTCGACGCTCCGTCGCCTCTGGGCGATCGATCCCCCACGACTGCTCCCCGGCCACGGTCCGGAAATCGAGGAGCC
>LKNC01000038.1 GCA_001564255.1 Natrialbaceae archaeon Tc-Br11_E2g1 | reverse complement strand
TTCGATTGCCGCCTCGAGGTCGTCCGTTACCCCGGGAACGGGACCGGGAACGGGGATCGCGAGATCGTCGTCCCCGGCGACCTCGAGGGCGAGGTTTCGAGTTCGTGATCGGAGGTAGAGCCCGACGAACGCGAGTGCGAGGGCGGTCGCGCCCAGTCCGCCAAGGAGGACGAGCACATCGAGTAACACGAACAGCCGGGCGACGAGGTCGATCGTCCCGACGATGGAGCCGGCCCCGGGTGCGTCGGCGGCCCCCGCCGTGTCGATCGTCGGCATCACCGTCCCGAAGTCGACGGCGACGGCGGTCCCGAGGAGGACGGCACCGACCAGGCCGGCCGTCCCGGCCCGCAGGAGGTGTTCCGGCGTCCCCTCGGCGGCCACCGTCGCCCCCCTGACGTTCGGACGGTCGGCCTGCCGGAAGTCGGCACCGTCGCCCTCGGGAGTAAAGACGAGTACGCGATGGGAGGTGACCACGACCGTCGCCTCCCCGATCTCGAGGCGGTCCTCGACGTGCTCGCCGTCGTACAGCAGACGATCGACCCGGTCGTGCCACTCCATCGGTACGGACTCCGACGGCGGGAACCAAGAAAGTCCCCGTTCCTGACACCGGGGAGACGGCAGATACTCCCGTCCGGAGGGAGAACCCGTGGGCATGAGCGACTCGAGCGTTCGCTGCTGGCTCGTCGAGCGCAGTTTCGACGATCGAAACCTCGTGACGACCGTCTACGCGACGCGTGACGGCCGGAAGTTCCGGAAACGGACGCGATCGGAGATGGCCCTCCGGCGTGGCTCGCCGGTGACTGCTGGCGTGACGGTTCCGGAGGCGGACCTCGAGGGCACACCCGACGGGGAGACCCGCGAGCGGTACGCCGCCGAGGCCGACCGCGTCGCGAGCGATCACGACCCCGACGATCCGATATAGACTCGAACGCACCGCGAGTACACGTGAGAACCCGTCGATGTGACCGATTCCCGGGGACGATCCGGAATCGGGAAGAAAAGTATTTACCGCTCCGCTCGAAACTTCCGACAATGGGGCGGCTCGACGACGTCACGCTGGACCGGCTTCAGGACCTCCGTGAACGAACGGAAGGCGAAATCCCGCGAGAACGGGTCCTCGCGGCGATCGGAAGGAAGCAAGGGGACGAGATCGCGACGCTCGCACAGCGCCACGGTGTTGTCGAGAAAACGATCCGCAACTGGCTCGATCGGTTCGAGGAAGAACCGCTCGAGCAAGCCCCCTACGACCGACCCCGACCGGGACGCCCGTCCAAACTCGACGACGAACGGCGTGAACAACTGTTCGACGATCTCCAGGGCCCCCCAACAGAACTCGGCTACGATGAGCAGGCGTGGTCCGCGAGGCTCCTTTTGTCCCACCTCAGAGAGGAGTACGACGTCGAATACAGTGTGGGACACGCACGCAAACTGTTGAACCGCCCTGAGCGGTAGGTATTAACGCACGGTCCCGTGTCGGGACCGAAAAGTCGTGTCGTTCGGGGGAGCCACCACCGTATTACGCGTTTTCCGTGACGATTTCGAAGCGTGCTCCGCCGGATCGGCTCTCCGTGACGGAGATGTCCCACTCGTGTGCTTCGACGATCGTCCGGACGATGGCGAGGCCAAAACCGGAGCTGCCTTTGGTTCCCACCCCGTACTCGAACAGTTCCTCTTCCTGCTCTGGAACGATACCCGGACCGTCGTCGGCGACGTAAAAGCCCTTCTCGGACGCGCCGACTCGCACCGTACTGGCGGTTCGACCCGGGTGCGACGAGGGCGATTCCCGTCCGTCGTCACCGGAGGTGGGAGTGCTCGACGGGGGCACGGATGAGCTCCCAGTTCCCACTTGCATCTCGTCGCCAACGGCGTGTTCGACGACGTTCCGGTACAGATTCTCGAAGACCTGCTGTAACCGCCGGGGGTCGCCCTCGAGCAACCGATCCCCCTCGAGTTCGAGTTCGAGCGATCCCGTCTCGACGACGTCCCAGGCCGCTCGTGCGACGTCCTCGAGCGTACACTCCACCGGTCGATCGACGTCGGTACTCTCGCGGGCGAGTTTTGGCATGTGCTCGGCGAACTCCCGAAGTCGCCGGTGGACCGTCTCCATGTCCTCGAGCGACTGGTCGACATCGGGGCCCGGATCGGCGAGGTCCAGCCGGAGGAGTGTGAGAAGTTTCTCTGCGGTCGACAGCGGCGTCTGCAGGTCGTGGGAGATGACGTGTGCCAGTCGCTCGAGTTGCTCGTTTTTCGCTTCGAGTTTCGTGTTTTGGGACTCGAGGCGTTCGATCAACCGTTCGTGTTCGGTGACGTCTCGGAGGATCAGGACGTAACCGCGAACGACCGCCGCGGTGGTGAGTGGCGAGACCTCGACGGCCACGGTCCGGTCGTCGTCGCCCCGCTCGAGGCGGACTCGATCGACGAACGGCAACGGGACGGTACCGGAGCGGTCGGTCCTGGAGTCGTTACTCGAGACCGCGGCTGTCCCGTCGAACAGTTCCGGGTGAGACGTAGACAGGTGTTCGCCGATGCCCTCGGAGATGTCCGGAAAAAACGCCTTCGCCCGTCCGTTGAAATCGCTGAGGTGTCCCTCGGCGTCGAGGATAACGACCCCGTCGGAGATTTCCGAGAGGACGACGTCTCGGGCGAACGGTTGTACGGCGAACAATCGGTGGCGAAACAGGGCCCGGGCGACGAGCAGCGAGAAGATTCCAGCCGTCGCTGGCGTGGGGTTCAACTCGATTGCCCCGTCGACCTGGGTCATGAACGTCACGTGTGCGATGAGTAACGCGCCCGATCCGACGAGGAGTAATCCAGCCTGACGGGCGACTGACCGCCGGGTTCGGACGAAGAGGATCGCAAGTAAGAACACGCCAGCGAGGACGAAGACGTATGACGTCGCCAGTATCAGGTCGTGTATCGGCGTCCGGACGGCGTTGAGAACCGGAAACGGATCGGTCCGCAACTGAAAGTCCCGCCACAACAGTCGATGCCAGGGGTTGGTCACCGAGAGGCCCGTCACGAGAACCGCCCACGTTCCGAGTAGGGCCCTGACCCGGGAGGTGAGCCAGTACTCACGGCCAGTGTACCGAACGGTGAAGACGAACCACGTGAGAGGGGCGAGCCAGGCCACGGGGACCCAGAGGTGAAACGCGAGGAACTTGAAGTGGGTGGAGGAGGTCGCCGCCTGGAGGGTGAACCCGAACACCCAGTAGGCGATCAAAATCGACAGCACCAGGAACGTCCGCGTTTCGGGACCGTTCCTGTGTCGCCGGACCCAGTGGGCCGTCCGGAGTACCGCGACCAACACGACCACGAGGACGGTGAGGTACGCGAGTCGAAACGGCACGTGTGTTCGAAGTCATCGAAACCGAATAACTCTACGGGTTCGCTGAGACTGTCGGTCGTGGTCCTGTGAACTGGTATGAGTGTCACTCCCAGCCACGCGGAGACCGTCGCTCCGACAGTACCCCGTCGAACACCTTCGACTGTGCAGCTCGCAGGTGCTGGGTGAACGTCGCCCGCGTGATGTCGAGCATCTCCGCGAGTTCGCCGGTGTTGTGTCTTCGCGGTCGTTCGAAGTACCCCGCATCGACCGCCAGTTCGAGGACCTGACGTTGACGGTCGGTGAGACGCTCGATTCCCTCACCACGCCAGTTCGTCGTCTCGTGGTCGGACCGGACGGTCGTGACCGAGGCGTCGGTGAACGTTTCCTCGAGGGTGTCGACGACGACCCGAACCGACTCCTCGGTACGGACGGCTCCGGAGACGCTGACCCGGCCGTCGTCGACGACCGTCCGGTGAAAACGCCCGCCAGCCTCGGCGAGAACGGTCTCCGGAACGGGGGGTTCGACGATCAGACCGAAGCGGATCGGGGGGCCGGCTTCGTGCACCTCGAGCGCGCGGATCGACGGGACGGCTACGTGGGCGTCGACGGTTTCCCGTTCGGACGCTCCCGTAACCGACGCGAGGTAGAGCACCTCGTCGTCGGTTCGAGGAATCACGTTCTGGACTTCGATCGTCGCCCCTTGTGGCAGGTTTTCCGCGAGTACCGAAAGTGGTGACGACTCCGTAGAGAGCGTTATCTCGAGTGACGTGACCGCCGACGAGAGCAGGAGTCGGCGCCGTTCGGCGGCCTTGAATCCGTAGCCGACCGTGTCCGCACACTCAGCGAGCAGATCGACGGTTCGCTGGTCGAATCTCCCGGCAATAGCATCGTAGACGGCGAGGACGCCGAAACGAACCCCGTCGTGAGAGATCGGAACGGCCATCGCGGAACGAAATCCGTACTCGGTCGCGGCGTGTCTCCAGCGTTTGCCGTCCCGATCGTTCGGTTCGGTTCCGTGGTGTCCGTCGGAGTTCGCAGAGTCGCCTGCGGGCGCGATCCGGTCGATCACCGTGACCCCGTTCTGACCGAGTGCGTCCACTGCGGGTTCCGTTCCAGTCGCTGGCTTTCGCCCGAGTTCGAGAGCGGCCTCGAGGTAAGCGGTCGATCCGGCCGCCGACAGGGCGACCAGCGACCGGTCCCGGTCGAGGACCCCGATCCACGCACACTCGTGGTCGTGTTCGTCCACGAGATAGCGACAGACCCCGGAACCGAGTTCCCGCCGCGTCGTACTCGCGGTCACCAGATCGAGTAACACCGCTTTGGACTGTCTTTCACGCTCGAGGGCCCGTTCGGCCCGGGACGTGTCGACGATCGTCCCGACGCGCGTCGCCAGCGACCCCGGTTGGTCCGCGAGGTCGGCTTTCCTGACGTAGTCGGTGACGCGCTCACCGATCGCCTCGCTCGCAACCGTTTCGTCGCCCTGACCGGTGACGAGAACGAACGGTACGTCCGGGTGATCGTTTCGGACGTCCGACAGAAGGTCGAGGCCAGTTCCATCGCCGAGTTGATAGTCACAGACGACACAGTCGGGGAGAGTCGACTCGAGGTGAGAACGCGCGTCCCGAACCGAGTGTGCCGTCCTGATCGCGAGAGCAGGGCGATAGCGCTCTATGATTCGGCGTTGGGTCCTGGTCCACGTTTCGTCGTCGTCGACGAGCAGGACCTCGGCGTGCGCAGACGAGTAGGGTGCCCCCCGGTTCTGACGTTTTGACTCGGTCGGGGGCATGGCTAGACCGTCTCTCCCCGATAGCGGTGACGACCCGTTTTCGGGCCGCTGGTTCGCCCGGTACTCATACTACCGACGAGTAGTCAGCAAGTGTACTAAAGTGTGTACCATCATACAGTGGGTCCGGGCCTCGCCCGTCTCCTACCCTGGCCCGAGCACCTCGAACCGAGCGCCACCGTCCGCCGAACCGGTGACCTCGAGCGACCAGCCGTGGGCCTCGACGACCGTCCGGACGATCGCCAGCCCGTAACCCGCCCCTGAACCAGTGCCCACGCCGAACTCGAGCAGGTGTTTGCGCTGGTTGACAGGGATTCCGCGACCGTCGTCTTCGACGTAGAACCCGCTCGAGTCGGCCTCCGGGTCGAGCGTTCCGACGCGGACCGTGGTTACGTCCGTTCGCGACGACGCCCCTCCGGACGGAGCGTTCGACCGGGTTCCGGTGAAACCGAGAGCGGACGGGGTCCCGCCGGGTGTGTCGGGGTCGGCCGATCGGCCAGGCGGGGACGACCGGGAGACAGTAGACCCGTGTTCGACGGCGTTCTGAAACAGGTTCTCGAACGCCTGCTGGAGTCGGTGGGGATCCCCACTGATCGTACACGTCGATTCGACAACGAGGGTCAACTCACCGGTGGCGACGACGTCCCAAGCGGCTTCGGCGACCGTCCGGAGATCACACTCGGTCGGGGAGTCGACGTCGGTGCTCTCGCGAGCGAGCCGAGGGAGCGCCTCGGAGAACTCGCGCAGGCGCTCGTGGACGGTTTCGAGGTCGTCGAGGGACTGTTCGAGTTCCGGCTCCGGGTCGTCGAGGTCGGCGCGGACGAGGTGAAGGAGGCTCTCGCCGGTTGCGAGGGGGGTCGTGAGGTCGTGGGAGACGATGCTGGCGAGTCGCTCGAGTTGCTCGTTTTTCGCCTCGAGTTTCTCGGTCTGGGTCCGGAGTGCGCCGTGTTTCCGTTCGAGGGCGTCGTGTTGGTTCATCTGGACGGTGACGTCCGTCAGCGAAACGATGGTCCCCGGAGACTCGGTTTCACGAGCCGGAGCCACGTCCCGGCGGCGGGCCAGGTATCGATGTCTCTCCCCGTCGATGGGTATCGAACACACGACGCCGTCGAACGTCGACCGGAGCGTCCCGTCCTCGAGCAGGTCCTCGGGCAGGACCTCGCTGGCGGACGCGCCCTCGAGTGGTCGACCGTCGCCGAGTATCGACCGTGCACGGTCGTTGGTGTCGAGTATCCGACCGTCGGGACGGACGACGAGGACGGGGTCGTCGAGCGTCCGGAACACACGCTCGTGGGCGACGGGAACGAACGCCGCCAGGTCAGTCCGCAAGACGACGACCCCGAGGGGAACACCAACGAGGGTGAACACGAGTGGAGTGGGATCGGACGCGGGGATCGGCCTCACGCCGATGTGGTAAAGTGCGTTCACGAGCCAGGGCGCGATCGCACAGGCGATCAAGACGGCCGACTGGCGTCTATACAGCCGGTTGGTCGTGAGCGCCGACCGGACCAACACTCCCGTCGCGATCGCCAATAGCGTGTACGAGTAGGCGACGTTGACGACGTGCCACGGACCGGGCGTCGTCACGAGCACCTGGTGACCGCCGGTTTCGACGAGTGTGACCGAGGCGTAAAAAAGCGAGTGACGTGGCGTGGTGAAGACGAACACCAGAGTTACCACGGGGACAGTCGAGAGCACCACGATCCGTCGGATCGAGAGCCAGTCGCCCCGGCCGGTGTACGAGAGCACGAACGCCAGCCAGGTGATCGGCGTGAAGACGACACTGAGGTACGAAAGCTGGGTGAACAGCAACACCCACCGTAGCGTGGTCGATGAGAGCGTTCCGACGTGTGTCACCGACCAGAACGCCATGACGAGCATGAACAGCCCGAACGCGAACCCCGGTCGATTCGGGTCGTTTCGGACCAAAAGCCACGTGGCGACGCTCGCACCGACGATCGCAGAGAGCAAGAACGCAAAGGCCACGTGGTCGTACATCTGAACTTCCGTGCTCTACCACATCTGTGTGACGGAGTAACCTGCCGGGTGGGCGTGGGGATGGCGGTTCACTTGAAGATCTGATCGAGCAGTTTGCGTTCGGACGCCCGCAGGTGCTGGGTGAGCGTCGCTCGGGCGATGTCGAACTGGTCGGCGAGGTCGGTCGCACTCGAGCCCCGTGGGAGTTCGAAGTAGCCGTCGTGGTAGGCGTGGCACAACACGTCCCGCTGTTTGGTCGTCAGCGGTTCGAGGAGGTCAGCGGCGCTTTTGGTCCCCTCGTCGGTCGTGTCCGACCAGATACTCGAGACAGCCACGTCGTCGTAGACGTTGCTCAGCGCGTCGACGATTTCCGGAACCAGTCCGCTGTCGGGGAGGCGAGCTGCGACGACCACACCGCCGTCGGTGACGTACGTCCGGTCGAACTGGGCGCCGTGGACCGCCAGTATCGACTCCGGCGTCCGCGAGCGCGCCAGGAGGTGACACGGGAACGAACGGGTATCGCCCCTGTCGGAGTCGAGATCGCGCAGTTCGAGACCCGGACAGGCGGTGACACAGTCTCTGAACTCCTCTGCTGGCAGGCCAGTGACGCGAGCGAGATAGAGGGTGTCCCCGTCGGCGCGGTCGACTACTGACGGCACCTCGACCGAGACGTCGTCGGGCAGCCGCGTGGCGAGTGCCACCAGTGGGGCCGTCTCGTCGGCGAGTTCGACGTCGACGGCTACCGGTCGCGTCGACAGCAACGATCGTTTCCACTCGGCTGTGTGGTGGGCGTAGCCGACGATTTCGGCGTACTCCTCGAGGGCCCGTCGGCGCCGGCGGCCGATCGTCGTTCCCGACGTGTACACACCCACCACGCCGTACTGGATCCCCTCGTAGGCGATCGGAATACCCGCGCCGCTGTCGAAGCCGTACCGACTGGCGATCGCTCGCCACCGCTCGCAGTCGGTGTCGGTTTCCTCGAGGATCAGCGGTGAGACGACCGACTCCTTTCGCTCGAGGGCGCTCACCGCCGGCTCTGTGGTCTGGGGGTCCCCCGTTCCGGGGAAGATCGCCTCGGTGACGTACCCCTCACGCCCGGCGACGGCTTGGGGGACGATCCGTCCGGTTTCGCCTTTCACCCCAACCCACGCACACGTGTACTCGTGGTCGTCGACGAGCAGGGAGCAAAACTCGTTGTAGAGGTCCCTCTGGCTCGTCGTCGCCGTCTGGATCTCGATGACCGCGTTCTTCCCCCGACGCTCTCGTTCGAGGGCTCGTTCGGTCCGATAGGACTGGACGGCCTTCGTGACCCGGTTCGCCAGCAGTTCACCCTGGTCGTCGTCGCACTCTTTGGGAATGTAGTCGGTGACGCCACACCCGATCGCCTCGCTCGCGATCGACTCGTCCCCCCGGCCGGTAACGAGGATAAACGGCAGTTTGGGGTGACTCTCGCGGACGGTTTCGAGCAGCGCTAACCCGGTTCCGTCACCCAGCTGATAGTCACAGACCACGCAGTCGGGATCGGTAGCGGCGAACCGTTCTCGCCCTTCCTCGAGGCTGTTTACCGTGTCGACGACGGCACCGTCGATCTCACCCTCGAGCAACCGGGCCGTAACCCGCCCCCACAGCTCGTCGTCGTCGACTAACAGAACGTCGATGCGGTCCGTGATAGCGCCCGTCGCCCTCGAGTTGGCCGCCCGCAGGGACATTCTTACGGCCCCTCCGTCCTGTCGCTGGGGACTGCTCGACGGACGCTGCGTACGCAGGTACTCGGACGGCGAAGTGATGTGTCAAGGCCGAACATGGTCGTTTGCTACTGTACTCGGGTAGGCACTAATAAATTGAGTACCCCCATACGGTGGTATCGCTGGTAGCTACGCCGTGGTCGACCGACCCCGGGGCTCTTTCGTGTGGGTCGATCGGACACTCTCCGAAGAGTCCGATACTATCGGACGGAACTGTGTGAAGAGTCCCGCCACCCCGTCCCGGCGAGAACCTTCCACGACTTACCTCCGGCAGTCTGAGTTATCGGTGAGAGACAGCGCTTCAGCGTGGGACGGCTGTCAAGCCGTCGGGACCGCCTCCTCGACCGAGTCGGCGTCGGAGTCGACGATGTCCTCTTCGCTGAACTCCGTCTTCGTCGGTTCGCGTCCGTCCCACTCGAGGACGAACATCTCGCCGGTTCGGACGTAGATCCAGACGTTTTTGACCGTGTCGCCGTACAGCACGCCCAGCCCGGGCGGGGCCTCGAACTCGACCGTTTCGAGTTTGAACTCCGCCGGCAGTTCGAACGTGCCGGCTTCACCCGGACGGAGAACCGTCTCGACGTCGAGACGGTACCGGTCGCCGGTGGTGTCGACGAGTTTGGCCTTTCGGAAGTCGACGTACCCGTCGCTTTCGTTCCGGATAACGAGTTCGCGTGAATCGTCGTCGTACCTGTGAAGCGAAACGATCTCGAGGTCAGTACGCAGAAACCCACGGTTTTGCCGGTGGAAGGCGTAGTAGGCGACACCGATACTCGCCGCCCAGACGAGCGCAACCGTGAGCGCGAGGTACCACCCGTCGAGAGCGAGGATGCGCTGGGACGTGTACCGACCGAGGAGGGACTCGCTCACCCCGCCGACCAGCGCCGCGAGGACGGTTCCGACGACGAGTGCCACGAGCGCGGTAGACAGCCTGGTTCGCTGGCGAAACCCGCTCTCGACGGCGACCGTCCTGACCACGCCGAGGCGGTCGAGCCACCAAACGACGGAGAACGCGACGAACGCGACGAGGAAGGCACCCCCGAATACCGTACCAGCTTCGGTTGCAACGGCCTCGAGGCGCTCGTTTCCGAGCGCGATCGCGAGTACGATCACAAAGCCCCAAGACAGCGCGAACAACAGGAGAACGAACGCCGCGACCAAGAGCTTTCCCGAAAGCAACCGCCACGGAACGAACCCGAACAGTTTGGCTTTCAGCAGTCTGTAACTCGATCGTAGCTTCCGTCCCGTAGTGCGGACGACGCCCGTGAGGAATGCAATCGGATTCATCACTTCATCAGCCTCTCGCTCACCGGTTCGTGGTGGACTGGACGTCCGACGGGGGAAGAGCGCCCCATGGTCAGTCACTCGCCTCCGGGACGACACCGTAGCGCCGTTGTAGGGAATCGGCCGATTCGGCCAGTTTGTCCAGTGAGATGGCGGTATCGAGCAGCGATTCGTCCTCGATCGCCGACTCGAGGTCGGCGAGTGCACTGCGGTAACTGCCCGCCGTCGGCGTAGTCACCTCGCTCTCGAGGTGTTCGAGCAACTCGGCCGCACGATCGTGGATCCGGCGACACACCCCGAAGTAGGCGTCGGCGTCGGTGTGGATATCCTCGCGTATCCCCTGCCGTGCGAGGTCGATGATGCCGACGACGAGTTTGCTCGCGTCGGGACCGGCGTCGAATCGGTCGTCGACCCGGTCGAACAGTCGAACGGTCGTCTTCAGCGACTTTCTGGTGGCGTACGCCGTGTGACGGTCGACGTCGTCCTGGAGAGTCGACAGTTCCGCGGTCAGCGCCTCGAGTCGCATCGCGAAGCCCTCGATCCGGTCGAGTTCGCTCTCGACGTAGTCGGTCGGTTCGGCGACGGTGGTCCGGTGTGGGTTGTCCGTGTCGGCGACGTGAGAGATGAACAGGTCGAACAGCATCTCGTTGTCGTAGACCATCGGCCGACGTTTCGTCTCACTTCCCGGCTGCCAGTCGCCGTCGGGGGTCTTCTTGAACGATCCGAGAAAGATCGTCGGTTCGGAGTCGGCCTCGAGCGTAGCCCGGTGGATTTCGTGATACGACTCGGCGACGGCTGCCGCCAGGTCAGCCGGGTTGACATCGGAGCGACGGGCGAACTCGGGGAACTCGATCTCGGGAACCGACGCCAACTCCGGCGGTGGCGTTTCCCGGTAGAGGAGTTCCGTCACCTCGAGTATCCGGCTCTCTTCGGTTTTCTCGTCGCTCATCGGTTCGGCGCCGGGGACCGGTACGTGGTCTTTGTGCCGTTTTTCGTACTTTAGATGGAGGTAGAGTTCGTCGCCCTCGGGCTTGGGGAGCAACTTCGTCGTCGCGTTCTTGACGACCAGCGGTCGACCCTTGTCGTCGATGGCGACACCGGGTTCGACCGTGATTCGAAACGCGTCACCTTGGTCTTGAAAGTCCGAGACGATCAACCCGGAGACGATCCCGGTTCCGGTCGTCAACCGTGTCAACGTTCGCGTGAGGTCGAGGTGGTACTGCTGTTCGGCCTGCATGTCCCGGGCGGTCATCAACTTGCCCTGGAAGTACCGGTTGCGTTCGAAGTTCTGTAGTTCGAATCCGCCCGATCTGTCGTGCTCTCGTCGTTCCTTCATCGGTTATCGGTGGTGGATAGTGGTTGCATCGGTGGTTCAGGTCTCCGGTAGCGTGGTCTCTTGACCGAGCGCCGAGTGTCCGATCTCGTACCGTCGTTTCGGTAGCATTGAATTGATACCTAAATAGGTGTTTTCCCCGAGTTGCATCCGAGAGCGCAGTGAGACCGTACTGGCGACGGTGTGGGCTGGCTTCTCGGACTCGACGATTCGCTCGACTTCCCGCGCGTGCTCGTCGGGGAGATCCGGGTCGACCAGAACCAGAAACCGGTGGGGATGGCCCAAGAGGTCGGCGTAGGCCTTCTCGAGTTCCGCGTGATCGATCACCTCGAGGTCGGCGTACTCGACGATCGCCGCCCCGCGCTGTCTGACCTCGTCACGGTCGGTCAGGGCGTCGCGGAGGCGTTCGCGTTCGACCGTGGCCTCCCTTTCGGTCAGGTATCCCTGAGAGACGAGTTCCGACAGCGACCGCTCGGTCAACTCGAGGGGCCGTTCGGCGGACGGGGCGGGCAGGCTGACGTGGGAGAAGTAGAGGTCGAGCATCTCCCGGAGGCCCTCACGAGTCCCCCGTTTCTGGTAGAGTTCGGGCGCTCTCGCGAGGAGTTCACGGCGAGCGGACTCGGGCCAGGTCTCGCCGACGCCGACCGCGAGCCACTCGTTCAACCACGACAGGTACTCCGCCGGAACCTCGTGGGGGTCGAAGTAGTGAGTGAGGTCGTCGAGTTCCTCTTCGACGTCGACGAACACCGTCTCGAAAATCGAGAGGAACCGCTCGAGGAACGCCGCGTCGCCGTCGTTCTGGCGGTAGATCGACGGAAGGTGTCGGAGGTACGACTGGCGCGGGCAGTACGCCCGAAGGCGCCCCAAAAGCGGTGCGGTCCGTCTGTTGCCGACGAACGAGACGGCGACAACGAGGTACCGACCCGTCGCCGACTCGAGTAACACGTCGTCGGGGTCGTTCCGCCGCGTCGCGGTAGCTTCCTCCTCGAACTGGACTCTCAGAACGTCGTGGGCGTCCTCGAGCCAGCGCGAGGCCCGCTCGTGGGTCGCTCCCGGGACGACCTCGGCGACGTGTGTGGGCTCCAACGCGGCGAACGACCAGACGTCCTCGACGTCGACGCTTCGAAGCGCTTCGATGCCGTCCCGGTCGAGGCCGTCGATCGCGGTTATCTCCGGTCCTGTCTCGCTGGTCGCGAAGTAGTCGAGGTCGACGTGCGTGCCGGCTCTCGGTTGCTGGACGTCGAAGGTCACTCGGTGCCACTGTGTCCCCCCGTCGCCGCTGTCGAAGCGCCCGAGTATCTCTCCCTCATACCGTGTGCTGTCGGGGTCTTTCCGGTTTCGCGGCGTCTCGAGGAGCTGGCACAGTTCGTCTGTGACGGCGTACCAGATGCTCCCGTCGTCCCGTCCGGAGGCGACCCCGAGCAACGAGGTACAGGCTCGGTCGAACCCCGGAAGTTCGACCAGGCGACCGTCGTCGAACCGGTACCGATACAGCGAGGGAACGTCGTCCCCCGTCGTCTCGCCGCCGAGGAGGACCTCGCCGGGGGACGCTGTCGCGACCGCGGTCGGCGTGAACCCGTCCTCGGGGAACCCGACGTCGGAGAGGTCTACCGTCACGGGCGTCCCGGAGACGACGTCGGTCCCGGCGGCTTCGAACCAGTGTAGACGACGCCGGCCGTCGCGGTCGTCCAGCACGTAGACGTTCAAGTCGTCGTCAGCGGCGAGCGCCACCGGCGTGCCGAGCGGGTCGGTCGCGACCGTCCGTCGTCGGTCTGTGGAGACCGAAACGAGTGCACCCCCACCGTCACTCGAGCGGTCGAGTACGAGCACCGTTCGTCCGGATCCGACGATTGCGACCGGATCCTCGAGCGGCTCGGACGTCCACCGGCGGCGGCGTGTCCGGCGAGTGAAGGCACTGAGTCGACCGGTTTCGCCGTCGAGGACGTAGACGTCGTCGACGGTCGCACAGATCGAAACGGGATCTGTGAGAGCGTACTCGTGAAACGACAACGACACCAGACGGTCTTCGTCGACGTCGTACACGGCGACGTCGCCGGAATCCTCGAGCAGACAGAGGTCGCCGCTTCGGAAGGAGTCGACGTCGACCGGTGGGTCACAGAGTCCGGTCGCCGTAACCGTCGGGACCGTCGCGAGCGTGACCCCGTCGTCGGTGACGACCACGTTGCGTTTCGACCACCGGTCCCAGTCCTCCCGGGTCGACACCTCCGTGAACGCGAACTCGCCGCTCATCGCCGTCCCTCATCGAGGTCGGCGTGATCGGCGATCGTGACCGAGACGTCGTTCTCCGCGAGTGCGAAAAGCGAGAGGTCGGGGATGAGGACGTTTCCGTTGTCGTCGATCTCGCTGTCACCGCGGGGCGTGATCGTCACCGAGAGGACGTAGTCGACGTCGGAGATCGCGCCGACGACGTCCTTGACGTCGGAGACGTAGAGGGGACGGCCGAAGGGCCACCCCCCGCCGTCGAACCCGGATATCGGGTCGAGGTACGCGAGTAGCGCGTCGCGAACGTCGTCGGCGAGACGGTGCTCCGGGTCGGTTCGAGTCGTCGACACGACGACGTCGGCGCCGACCTCGACGTACGTCGGGCCGTCGACACGCACCCGGTCGGTCAGCAGTCGGTTCCGACCGACGTGTTCTCGAACGGCCTCGAGGAACGCCACACTCGGCTCCGGTCTGCTCGAGGGACTGTACGGGACGACCACGATCTCGATTTCCGAGAACGGGTCACCCGAGACGGTGTGGCAGGTCCTGCACGCCGCCGTCGCGCGGCCGAACCGGAGACCCGGCGTGGTCGTCGCGACGTCGGCGTAGTCCTCGAGAGTGACGCCCCGTTTCGCGGACTTGAGCTCGCGTTTAAACCGCTCGACGGCGTCACCGATCGACTCGCCGTCTGAGCCGCCGGTCGCCGGCGCGACGGGGAAGACCGACAGGTCCTCGAGGTCGACCGTCCCGTCCGGATCGGTTCCCTCGCGATGGAACGACCACTGAGAGTCGATGGAGACGTTCCCCTCTGTCCCACCGCCGTGGACGTACCGCTCGGCGAGGACGCGCCGACCGACGGGAGGGGTCGCCCCGGTGACGCCGTCCC
>LKNC01000037.1 GCA_001564255.1 Natrialbaceae archaeon Tc-Br11_E2g1 | reverse complement strand
CGTCCCCGCCGAACGGGCGGAAGTCACCCCCGTCGACGCGCTGGTCTTCCATCGACGCCACGCCAGTTTCAACGCCGGCGTCCTCGAGTCGACCCTGCGTTCGATCGTCCCGCCGCTGTTCGCCCCGGTCAACACCGCGACGCGTTCTTCACCCGGCAGATCCTCGAGGTCCGTCTCCGCGAGCGTATGCTCCCCGAGCGCGTAGGTCACGGGCTGGACCACCTCCTCGCGGTCGGCGAGCTCGAGGTTGCGTGCCCCGACCACCGAGAGAGCGCCCTCGCCCTCGAGGACGGTCGGGCGCGTACAGTCGTAGGCGAGGGCGAACCGGGCGAGCGACAGCGAGAGTGCGAGTTCCTCGACGGCCGAAACCGCCGCCTCGACGACGTCCTCGGTCGCCGCGAGGGTGTCCTCGAGGTCGGCCCGGACGATCTCTTCGCGGTCGTCGACCGCCTCCCGGAGGGTAGATCGGAGTCTCCGCACCGTCGTGGCGACGAAGTCGGTCGCGTCGGCGGCGTCGGTCGCCATCGCCTCCCGCACCCTGCCGACCGTGACGTCGGTCTCCGCGAGGAGCCGATCTTCGAACGCCGCCCGGAACCGGTCTGCGTCCCCGACTCCCGCCTCACGGAGCTCCTCGACGACCGCGTGGGCGTTCGCGGTGAGATCCTCGACGGTCCCGGCGGTCTCCCGGAGCCGATCGAGGTCCTCGTCGACGCCGTCACGCACCCGCCCGTCCTCGAGTCCCGAAAGCGCCGTCGCCGCTTTCTCCAGGCGCTCACGGTCGAGGTCGCCGATCGGCGCGAAGGGGCCGGCGTCGACCCCCGTCTCGAGGACTGCAACGGCGGTCTCGACGCTCGCGAGTTCGTCCCCGTCGCGGTCGTCGTAGCGGTCGTAGGCATCGAGGATCGCCTCGCGCGTTCGGTCCTCGAGGCTACCCCAGGCCTCGCGGGCGGCGAGGACGGCCTCGAGGCGGGACTCCATCTCCTCGCGGCTCGAAAGCGGTGTGAGCACGCGGATCCGCTCCCCGGCCCGTTCCGTGACTGCGTGGGAGGCGACGACCCCGAGAACCTCCTTGTAGGCCTCGCGGGCGTCGCGGGTCGCGAGCGTGGCCATTCCCTCACCGCCGGTGGCCCGTCGCAGGATACGGGTGGCTCGCCCCCGCGGGAGCCCCGCCCTCGAGAGCGCCCCGACGTCGCCGCTCTCGATCGCCTTGATCGCCCGTTCGGTCCCGAGTTCGTCTTCGAGTAAGTCGCGGGTCTTCGGCCCGACTCCCCAGTACTCCTCGAGTCGCATACTCCGAAATTCGGGGCGACTGACTTGAAAACACCGCGACCAGGCCGACCGGCTTGGAAAAACGGCCCCCGCGTCGGGAACGAGTTGCTGGCACGCGAACCGCTCCGGTACTGGACGACACAGGAGCCATCGGGGAGTGGTCCCCGCCCCCAAAAACCCTTTCGGCGCTACTCGATCCGGGAGAGTTTGCCGTCGACGTTTCGCTCGAGGCGACGGTTCACGACGGCGTGGGTAACGGAGAGAGCGAGAAAGGCGACGACGACGGCGACGGCGACCGTGACCGTCGGGACGAGCGAGACCGGTGGAACGCTGAAGTAGGCACCGGTGACGGCCACCACGCCCACGACGCTAACGAGGGCATACCACCGGTCCCAGCGGTCGGTCCGGTGGGCGTCCGTGTCGAGGTACATCACCAGCAGGTCGGCGTTGTCGGAGAGGTCGATCAGTCCCCGGTCCTGATCGTACTCGATGATGCCGGCGTCGTCCATCTTCGGGAGATGGGTCTGGTAGAGGGCGACGTAGACGCGCTTTCGCTGGTCGGAACTGAGCGCGGCCACGTCGATGTCGTTCTCCCAGGCGGCGATCTGTTCGGCGAGTTCACCGAGGGTTACCGTCTCCTCGGACTCGAGTAAGTACTGGAGGACCTCCCGCCGCCTCCGGTTTTTCAGGAGCTCGAAAATGACGTCCTTCGAGAGGCTCTCTCTGTCCTCTTCGGTAACGGACGTGATCTCTTCGGGGAAGGACGTATCTATCGACGACATTACTGGCGAACCTCGTCGTAAACAGCTATTATCCCCGTGGCTGTCCTGCGTAAGACGTGCACAGAAATTGTTCCTCTACCAATACGTTCTGACGCCCTCCCACATAACGGTAACGCCAGTAGTCGATGTACCCGCGAGGGGTCGGTCGCAGTCACGATTGACACACCAATTCGAAGGGCAACGTAGGAACTATTAAACACGGTCACGTTTCGCAGGGTCTGCAACGGTCGTACGCAGTGGGTTCCTCCCGGCCGTTCGCGTTCACGAGTGCGTTCGCTTCCCGCTCGTGTGCCGTCGCTTCCGGTCGACTCGCCGGCGGCGAGTATCGATGACTTTCGTGGCCGTATCGGTGACGTACAGGTGAACGTTCCCATCGGAGCACCCTCGGGTACCACAGCGGCGACCCCACTCCCGTCGATTCGAGAGATCGCAATAAAATCGGGTGACGGTTCGCCGGCCCAATAGCCCGTTACGACGTCAGCGAGTGATTTACCGCGGTCAGAGAGCCCTGACCGTCCCGCCGGTTTACCGGGTCGCCACCACGTCGTTTCCCCGACCGGAACGGCCGGACCCCCCGGTCGCGCGTCGACGGTCACCGAGCCGGCAGGCCAGCGTCCAGCAGGGACAACACTCGAGAGGTCCGGTTTCTCCCCCTCTCGAGTCCGGGGTTTCCGTGGTAAGTTCCCCTTTCTCCCGAAACCATGTGACCCCCTTACAGTGCACGCCGGGGCATGCCAACCACCGATGACACAGTCGATAACGAACCGCGTCAGGCACGAATCACGGGAGGAGACCGAACTGTGCCCCGACTGTGACGCCGACACGATCGTCCACGATCCGGACCGAGGCGAGCGGGTCTGTCGGGAGTGTGGGCTCGTCTTGAGCGAGGACCCGATCGATTACGGTCCGGAGTGGCGGGCGTTTAACTCCCAAGAACACGAGACCCTCTCCCGGGTGGGGGCTCCCCTCACCCAGTCGATGCACGACCGCGGGCTGACGACGACGATCGACTGGCGAAACCGGGACGCCAAGGGCCACTCGATGTCCGCCGACAAACACGGCAAGCTCCACCGTCTGCGGGTCTGGCAGGAACGCATCCGGACCAAAAACGCCGGCGAACGGAACCTCAAGTACGCCCTCAGCGAGATCGATCGGATGGTCAGCGCCTTGGGCGTTCCCCGTCCGGTAAAGGAAACCGCGAGCGTCATCTACCGCCAAGCACTCGAGCGCGATCTCATCCGTGGTCGCTCCATCGAGGGCGTCGCCACCTCGGCACTGTACACCGCCTGCCGCCAGGAGGACATCCCCCGAAGCTTAGAGGAAGTGACCGCCGTCGCCCGCGTCGAACAACGCGAGATCGGCCGCACCTACCGCTACATCGCCGACGAACTCGACATCAATCTCGAGCCCACCGATCCACGCCAGTTCGTCCCACGGTTTTGCTCGGAACTCGAGGTCAGCAAGGACGTCGAGACCACGGCCATGGAGATCATCGAGGAGACGACCGGCCAGGGACTGCACTCGGGCAAATCCCCCACGGGTTACGCCGCAGCGGCCATCTACGCCGCCGGCTTGCTCTGTGAGGAGACCGTCCCACAGCGGGCCGTCGCCGAGACCGCCCAGACGACCGTCGTCACCGTCCGGAACCGGTACCGGGAACAACTCGGGGCGATCGACCACGACCTCGAGGAACCGGTTACATGATCGATCGTTCGTCCTCGGCGTAGACGTCCTCGTTGAGCAATGCGTGTAAGTTCGTGTACGGGACGAACGCGATGAGGTCGTCAGCCTCATTGTAGAGTTTGAGTCCCTTCTCGCCGTGTTCGTAGCGCTCACAGACGATCTGCCCCTCGGGTAAGATCGCACGGAACATACGGTACTGTATGCGACCTGTGTGCATATATCTCACCCAGATTCCGTTGACACGACTGCTGTCGACCCCGAGAACACGAGTCGGCGTTGCTCACACTGCGGGTTCACCAGCCCGACAACCGCGACGACGAGGACTCCGAGTGCCTGAACTGTGGGTGCGAGAATCACTCCGACCGACGTTTCCCGTACTTTTTCTCCCAGGTCTTCGCGCTCCCCTCGCCCGGTTCGCCGTGAACGGCGAGCAACCGGACCGCCACCTCGAGGCGCTCGCCCGCGAGTTCGTGGTTGAAATCGAGGACGACGTGATCGTCCTCGACGGCCGTCACCCAGCCGGACCGTTTGTCGGCCGTCGTCACGAAATCCCCTTCCTCGGGTACCTCGCCCGTGACCTCCTCGATCGCCTCGAGGGCGACCTCGTGGACGTCCTCCTCGGTGTACTCGCCGAAAGCCCGGTCGGGCTCGGCGACCTCGGTTCGCGTCTCGCCGACCTCGAGGTCTTCGACGAGTTCGTCGAGGACGGGCGCGACGCCCCCCTCGCCGACCCGGAACTCGAGGGGCATGTAGTCCCGGTGGTCGTGATAGATCCCTTCCCGTCGGGCGACGTCGACGTCCGTCGTGTCGACGACCTCGCCGGCGTCAGGTCCGTCTACCAGTCTGGCAGTGTAGTGGATCACGGCGACCCGTCCGTCTTCGACCATGTGTGTACCTGCCACGCTATCGGGTAAAAGCCCATCGACGGTTCGCGATCAGTACTCCGTCCCCTTTCGCGCCCGCTGGCCCGCGTCGATCGGGTGTTTCTCTTTGCGGACGTTCGTCACGAGAGCCGCCGCCTCGAGGACGTACTCGGGGCGTTCGTGGCCACCCGTGAGCACGAGTTCGAGGTCGTCGGGTTTTCGCTCGAGAAGGTCGAGGACGTCCTCGGGGTCGATCAGCTCGCGGTTTGCCGCGTAGAGGATCTCGTCTAAGATCAGCATGTGGACGCCCTCCTCGGGGTCGCCCTCGAGGTCGAGTGGCCCCGTCAGGTCGGCCTCGCCGGCGGCGTCGACGACCTCCCGGGCGCGCTCGAGGCCGCCTTTCGCTTTCGCCTCGTGTTCGTCGTCGTCGGAGCCGTCGAGAAAGCCGTGCCAGCCGTAGTTACCGGTGTTCTCGTAGCTGATTCCGGGGATCGTCGCGATGGCGTTGTACTCCCCGCGGACGTCCTCGACGCTCGAGGCCCCGCCTTTCATGAACTGGAGCAGGTGGACGCGGTAGCCGTGGCCGGCCGCCCGGACGGCCATTCCGAGTGCGGCGGTCGTTTTCCCCTTGCCGTCGCCCCACCAGACCTGTGTGAGGCCGAACTCCTCGGGGGCTCGTGGTTCGATCTCCCTGGCGTCTGGGGTCCGCCCCCTGCCGGGAGTTCGTTCGATCGGATCGGTTGGGTCGGTGTCGTCTGTCATAGTCGGTAGTCGGGAGTGGTCGTCTTCGTCTCGGCGGTCACAGTCACAGTCACAGGCCCTCGAGGAACCGATCGAACGCCCCGCTCTCGGCGTGGACGTGGACGTAGGTGCCAAGCGAGTCGTACTCGGTTAGCCCGTCGTGGTCGCCGTCGATGCCGTCACCGCGGACGGTCTCGAAGGCAAACCGGGCGTCACCGTCGACGTCGGCCGTCGAGTAGTGGAACTCGTGGCCCCGAACCCGGTCGCCGGCGGCGGCGGTCAGGGTGCCGTCGACGGCCTCGAGTTCGACGTGATCGAGCGCCTGGTAACGGTCGTGCATCCGCACGTCCGCGGGCAAAATCGACGCCATCCCGTGGGTGTCACCCTCCGCAGTCGTGAGCGTCCGGGACATCGCCATCAGCCCGCCACACTCCCCGAGAACCGGCAGACCCTCGCTCGCGAGTCGGCCGAGTTCGGAAAGCGTGCCCGCGGCCTCGAGTTCGCCGGCGTGGAGTTCCGGGTACCCACCCGGCAGGTAGACGCCGTCACAGTCGGGGACGGGGTCGCCCGCGAGCGGCGAGAAGGTGACCGGCTCCGCCCGTTCGCGAACGCGCTCGAGGGTGGCAGGATACCGAAAACAGAAGGCGGCGTCGTCGGCGACCGCGACTCGAGTCCCCGTCTCGGCTCCCGTCTCGAGTGTGGAGCCCGGCGGGGTCGGCTCGCTCGCGACGGCGGCCAGCCGGTCGGCCTCGAGGGTTTCGGCCGCGTTCGCCAGCGCCTCCTCGGGAAGTGTGGCCTCTCCGCCCATGTGGAGTCCGAGATGGCGGTCGGGGATCTCGAGGTCCGACTTCGGCGGGATCCGGCCGAAGTACTCGAGGTCGTCGGGGAGGGCGTCGCGAATCCCCTGTTCGTGGCGACCGCCGTGGGCGCGCTGGGCGACGATGCCGGCGACCTCGATCTCGCGGCCGATCTCCTCGGCGTAGGCTTTGAACCCGAGCGCGGTCGCCGCCACACTCTCCATGCCGGCGTTCGCGTCGACGACGAGGACGGCCGGCAGATCGAGGGCCTCGGCGACCATCGCCGTACTCGAGCCGTCGCCGTCGTACAAGCCCATCACGCCCTCGACGACGCACACGTCGCCCTCGCCACGGGCGTAGTTGCGTCGGACCCCCTCCTCTCCACAGAGCCACAGATCGAGGGTTCTAGATGGGCGGCCGGCGATCGCCTCGTGGTGGCTCGGATCGATGAAGTCCGGGCCGGCTTTCGCGGGCTGGACGGAGTAACCCGCGTCCTCGAGTGCCTGTATGATCGCGAGCGTGCCGACTGTCTTGCCGACGCCCGAACTGACGCCGCCGAGGACGAACCCGTTCATCACTGTATTTGTTCTCGTGCAAGTTGACTTGAACCCGTCGATGGGGGCATCGGCCGAACGGGGTCGAAAGACCTCGGCGACAGGTCCGTTCGGTGTCAGTCCCGGTCGACGGTGACCGACTCGAGGACGACGTCCGATTTGGGTTTGTCGTTGGCGTCGGTGTCGACCGAGGCGATCCTCTCGACGACGTCCATGCCGTCTACCACTTCACCGAAAACGGCGTGGCGGCCGTCTAGGTGTGGCTGGGCGTCGAGTGTGATGAAAAACTGCGAGCCGTTGGTGTTCGGCCCGGAGTTCGCCATGCTCAACACGCCCGGGCCGTCGTGGGTCAGGTCGTCGTGGAACTCGTCGTCGAACTGGTAGCCGGGGCCGCCCCGTCCGGTTCCGGTCGGGTCGCCGGTCTGGATCATGAAGCCGTCGATGATCCGGTGAAAGAGCACGTCGTCGTAAAGCGGCTGGTCGGTGACGCGGTCGCCCGTCTCCGGGTCGGTCCACTCGCGGTCGCCCGTCGCCAGGCCGATGAAGTTCCCGACCGTCCGCGGTGCGCGTTCCTCGAAGAGTTCGACCTCGATGTCACCCTCGCTCGTGTGTACGGTTGCAGTTGGGTTTCCCATACCTCGAGGGTGGACGGGCCGGGTGAAAACACTGGCGGACGCTGGCGACGGGGGCCTTCCCTCACGTACATATTCCCCGCTGTGGAAGCCACCCGTATGAACCCCGGGACCTACCGCAGGGAGGACGTAACACTCGCCACCTTGCCCTCCGGCCTCGAGGTGTCGACGACGGTCCACACCTACGAAGGGCCGACGGAGGGGCCGACGCTGTACGTCGGGGCCGCCCAGCACGGCCGGGAGGTAAACGGCACCGAAGCCCTTCGGCGGTTTCACGAACGCCTCGACCTCGAGGCCCTCTCCGGTACCGTCGTCGCCGTCCCCGTCGCGAACCCACTCACGTTCGATCGCGTCTCCTACACGACCCCCGAGGAACTCGACGGGGTCGACCCGAACATGAACCGGGTCTGGCCCGGCGACGCCTCGGGGGGTCTCCACCAGCGGATGGCCGCGACCCTTTGGGAGCACGTCGAGGGGGTCGACGCCGTCGTCGACCTCCACACGGGCAGCCCGGAGATGTACCCACACGTGGTCTACCCCCGCGGCGACGAGGAGTCACGGGCACTCGCCGAAGCGTTCGGGACCGATCTCTTACTCGCCGAAGCGAGCGACGACGACGCCTCCACGGAGTGGCACCGCCGGAACTTCGACGGCAAACTCCGCGTCGCCGCGGTCAGGGAGGGGATCCCCGCGATCACGCCGGAACTCGCTCACAACAAACGGATCCTCGAGGGCGTCGTCGACGAGAGCGTCGAGGGCCTCCTCGCGGTCTGTACACACCTCGGAATGCTCGAGGGGACATTCGAGAAGTGGGACGGCACCGTCGCCCACAACCACCTCGGAGGGGTGAAAGCCCGGGAGTCGGGGCTGTTCCGGACGAACCCCACACTCGAACTCGGTCAGTACGTCCCCGAGGGGACGGATCTGGGCACGCTCTATCACCCGGCGACCTACGAACCCCTCCAGACGGCGACGACCGACCACGAGGGACTCCTCTATACCCTCACCCGGGAGGCGACGGTGGTCGCGGGCGACAAGCTCGCGAGCGTGGCCGTCCTCGAAAGCCACGGGGATTCCTGATCGACGACAGCCACGCGAGTCCGTTCCGGTCGGCGGGGAACGCGCCGGTTACGCCGGGCTCCCCCACGTGTTGCTAAGAATAAAACACTATTTAACATCGTATTTGTGTAGATATAATTCACCCTAGGATACACTTATGTGGTTATTCAGCAAAGTCGGGACTGCAATGTCGATGCACGCAGTCGTCCTCGAGGAATTCCAGGAACCGCTCACTGTACAGGAGGTCGAACGCCCGGATCCCGAGCCACACGGTGTCGTCGCGAAGGTCGAAGGCTGTGGTGTCTGTCGGAGTGACTGGCACTGCTGGCAGGGGGACTGGGACTGGTTTGGCTACCGGCCCGATCCGCCCCACGTTCTCGGTCACGAACCGACGGGGACCATCGTCGACGTCGGCGACGAGGTCGAAACCGTCGAGGAAGGTCAGGAGATCGCCATCCCGTTTAACTTCGCCTGTGGGAAGTGCGACCTCTGTCGGAACGGCCGGGAGAACATCTGTGAGAACCACGTCGGTCTCGGCTTCATGAACGAAGCGCCGGGTGCGTTCGCCGAGGAGGTCCACATCCCCAACGCCGACGTCAACGCCGTCCCGCTTCCGGAGAGTATCGACGCCGAGACCGCCGCCGGCTGTGGCTGTCGGTTCATGACGTCATATCACGGTATGGCCCACCGGGGAGACGTCGGCAACGGTGAATACGTCGTCATCCACGGCTGTGGCGGGATCGGACTCTCGGCGGTTCACATCGCCAACGCGCTCGGAGCGAACGTCATCGGGGTCGACCTGATGGACGAAAAACTCGAGCGTGCGGAGGAACTCGGTGCCGTCGCGACGGTCAACGCGAGAGACGTCGACGACCCCGCAAAGGAAGTCCGCGACATCACGAACGGCGGCGCTGACGTGTCCGCCGACGCGCTGGGTATCGCGACCACCTGCAAAAACGCCGTCAACTCCCTGAGGAAGGGGGGTCGCCACGTCCAGATGGGACTCACGACGTCCGAAGAGGAGGGACAGATCTCGCTTCCGACCGACGATATGGTCGCCAAGGAGATCGAGTTCTACGGCTCACTCGGCTTGCAGCCCTCCCGGTACTCCGAGATGCTCAGCATGATCGAATCCGGAAAGCTCGATCCGACCGCGCTGGTCGAAAAGACGGTCGACATTCACCAGGTCCCCGAAGAACTCGACGCGATGACCGACTACAATACCGTGGGGATCCCCGTCTGTAACGACTTCAGCGGGTAAACGGCGAACACACGCCGACGGCCGGGGACACGGAACGGTCCCGTACTGATGGCCGCCGCGTTACTCGAAGTCGGGATCGCGTTTCTCGAGGAACGCTTCCATCCCTTCACGCTGGTCGTGAGTGCCGAAAAGGCCACTCCACAGGCGGCGTTCGAACGCCAGCCCGGCCGATTCCGGACTCTCGTGGGCCTGGTTGAGCGCCTCCTTGGCGGCACTCATCGCGAAACGCGGCTTGGCGGAGATCTCCTCGGCGATCCCGGCGACGGTGTCCTCGAGGTCGTCCCCGGGAACGACCTCCTCGACGAGTCCGACCTCGGCGGCCTCGTCGGCGCCGAGACGCTCGCCGAGGAAGATCATTCTGCGTGCGGTCGCGTCGCCGACGATCCGGGGCAGACGCTGGGTGCCACCCCAGCCGGGGATGATCCCGAGATCGATCTCGGTCTGGCCGAAGACGGCGTTCTCGCTTGCAACCCGGAGGTCGGACGCGAGGGCGAGTTCACAGCCGCCACCGAACGCGTAGCCGTTTACCGCCGCGATGACCGGGGCCTCGTGGTTCTGGATGGCGTCGAACACCCGGTGGCCGATCACGGTGTACTCCTGGGCCTCGTCGGTGTCCATTTCCTGCATCGCGGCGATGTCCGCACCCGCGACGAAGGCGTCCTCACCGGCACCCGTGAGAACCACCGCCCGCGCCTCGTCGTCCCGGGTCCGTGCAACCGCCTCCTCGAGGGCCAACAGCGTCTCACGGTTCAACGCGTTCAGACTGTCGGGGCGGTCGACGGTGACGGTTGCGACGTCGTCGGTCCACTCGAGGGCGACTGTGTCCCATGACATACGGCCACCAATGGCGACCGATGGCTTAACGCTTCGGCAATCGGTCCGGCCCGTCGGGAGTCACCGGTCGTCGGACAGTCGTGGGTACGATTGGGCACCCCCACTCGAGTTCCGTGCGACGAGCGTCGCCACCGCCGCGGTCCCGTCGTTGACCGTCCGCACTTTCTCCTCGTAGTGAAGGACCGTCAGGTCCAGACACGCCCGCAGGAGGTCGTTCGACCGGTAGCGGTAGCGGTCGCTCGAGGGGCCGATCTCGACGCCCCCGTCCGCACGGAGGTGGTGTTCGTAGACGAGCACGCCGCCGGGTGCGAGCGCCTCCTTGAGGTCGGGGAGGACCTCGAGTGCGGCGAAGAAACTCACCGTGATCACGTCGTAGGCCTCGGCCTCGAGATCGGCCTCGGCGAGGTCGGCGCGGACCCACTCGACTGCCCCCCCGAGGTCGCGTTCGTCGGCTCGGGAGCGGGCGATCTCGAGGGCACGATCGGAGACGTCGACGGCATCGACGTCGTAGCCGCGTTCGGCGAGAAAGAGGGCGTTCCGGCCGGTTCCGGTGGCGACGTCTAACGCCCGACCGTCCGGGCAGTGGTCGACGTAGGCCTCGAGTTCGGGGATCGGCTCTTCGGGGAGTTCGAACTCCTCGTCGGAGCTGTACTTCTCGTTCCAGCGGTCGCGGTCGTCGGTCACGGTCGGGATGACGGGTTGCGGCGTCTTTGGCCTTCGGGACCGGGGTGGGGTTATAAGACATATGGTAACGGTTAGGTAAGACGATGAGTATGAAAGCGTTCGTCATGGAGGAGATCGGCGAGACGGGAATCGTAGAGAAAGAGCGGCCACAGCCGGGTCCGATGGACGCGGTCATCGAGCCCACAGTGGGGCTGATCTGTACCTCCGACTGTCACACGGTCCACGGGGCGATCGGCGAGCGGGACAACCTCACGCTCGGCCACGAGGCCGTCGGGGTCGTCGAGGAGGTCGGCGAGGCGGTGGAGGATTTCGAGCCCGGTGACCGGGTCGCCGTCGGTGCAATCACGCCAGACTGGAACTCCGCGGCCGCCCAGGACGGCCATCCCTCACAGTCCGGCGGCGCGTTAGGTGGGTGGAAGTTCGCCAACGTCAAAGACGGCGTGTTCGCCGAGTACGCCCACGTCAACGACGCCGACGGCAACCTCGCACACATCCCCGACGGCGTGAGCGACCACGAGGCGGCCTACACCGCGGACATGCTGAGTACGGGCTTTGCGGCGGCCGAAAACGCCGAGATCCCGATGGGGGGGACGGTCGCCGTCTTCGCCCAGGGGCCCGTCGGGCTGATGGCGACCAAAGGCGCGGCCCTCCAGGGGGCCGGCGAGATCATCGCCGTCGAGGCCGTCGAGGCCCGACAGGAACTCGCCCGTGAGTACGGGGCGGACCACGTCGTCGACTTCTCGGAGGGAGATCCGGTCGAGGGGATTATGGACCTGACTGACGGTGAAGGCGTCGACGCCGCCATCGAGGCGCTCGGGGCCGACGGGACTCTCCAGGACTGTATCAAAGTCACCAAACCCGGCGGCATCGTCTCGAACGTCGGCTACCACGGCGACGGCGAGTTCCGCCGGATCCCCCGCGAGGAGTGGGGCGTCGGCATGGCCGAGATCGACATCATCACCGACCTCTGTCCGGGCGGCCGCCTGCGCATCGAGCGACTTCTGAGACTTCTGGAGAACGGCCGGGTCGACCCGACGAAGATGACGACCCACGAGTTCGACTTCGCGGAGATCGAGGAGGCCTTCGAGATGATGCACGAGAAAGACGACGGGATCATCAAGCCGCTGATCCGGTTCGACTGATACTGGCAGGCAAGCTGCCAGTATTTGTCGATAGGGTGGGCCGTGTTCGGGCCGCTCTCACCGGACAGTGTCCGGTTCCTCGCGGCCCTCCGGTCACGTTAGCTGGCAGCGTCTAGTTGACGTACCTTTCTAACGACGACCTCGACCAGCGCCACGTCGCCCGCCCGCGGCCGGCGACAATCCTTTTGTCGGCTTCGAACGATTCGCCACTATGGACGAAGACGCCCTCGTCTCCCTGCGCCGGGAGCTCCATCGCAAACCCGAACCCGCCTGGCGGGAGTTTTATACCACCGCGCGGATCGTCGAGGAACTCGAGCGCTTCGACCTCGAGGCCCTCCACGTCGGCCCCGAGGCGCTCGCTGGCGAGCACCGCATGGGAGTCCCCGACGGGGCGGAACTGGCCGAGTGGTACGACCAGGCGACGGAGTCGGGAGCCGACCCCGAAATCCTCGAGGCCCTCGAGGGTGGGTACACGGGCGCGGTCGCCGTCCTCGAGTGTGGCGAGGGGCCGACCGTCGGCCTCCGTGTCGACATCGACGGCCTCCCGATCGAAGAGTCGGAGGGGAAAGCGCACGTCCCGGCCGCGGAAGGGTTTCGCTCCGAACACGAGGGTGCGATGCACGCCTGTGGCCACGACGCCCACGCGACGGTCGGAATCGGCGTCCTCGAGGCGATCGCCGAAAGCGACTTCTCGGGGACACTCAAGCTCTTCTTCCAGCCCGCCGAGGAGGTCATCGGCGGCGGGAAGGCGATGGCCGAACGCGGCCACCTCGAGGACGTCGAGTACCTCCTCGCGGTCCACGTCGGTCTCGATCACCCCACCGGCGAGATCGTCGCCGGCATCGACGGCTTCCTGGCGGTGAGCCACCTCGAGGCGACGTTCACCGGCGAGTCCGCCCACGCGGGTGCCAGTCCGGAGGAGGGACGAAACGCGATCCAGGCGCTCTCGACGGCCGTCGACAACCTCTATGGCATCGCCCGCCACTCCGATGGGGCGACCCGGGTCAACGTGGGCGTGATCGAGGGGGGCACCGCAGCAAACATCGTCGCCGAGCAGGCCCGCCTGGTGGCCGAGGTTCGGGGCGAAACCACGGAGCTCATGGAGTACATGCGCGGGCGGGCGGAGACAGTCCTCGAGTCCGCCGCGGGGATACACGACTGTGAGTTGACCGTCGAGGTCGGCGCGCAGGCACCGAGTGCGGAGAGCGACCCCGAACTCGCCTCGATCGTCGGGGGCGTGGCGAGAGGCGTCGACGGCGTCGAGGGGGTCCTCGAGAGGGACGACCTCGGCGGGAGCGAGGACGCGACCTTCCTCATGCGGGAGGTCCAGAAAAACGGCGGACTGGCCTGTTACGTCGGCGTCGGTACCGACCACCCCGGCGGCCACCACACTCCGACGTTCGACGTCGACGAGGCGACGCTCGCCCACGGGGTCGCGGTCCTCGCCGGAACGATCGAACGGCTCGCCGACCGACCGGTTTAGGATGGGGCTCAGTCGACTCGGCCTCCGGACGGGAACGGTGATCGCGACGCTCACGTTCGCGATCGTCACGGCCGCGTTGCTCCTCGCCGAGTACGTGCTGTTCGTTGGCCTCATCCTCGCTGTCCTCTCGGTGGTGCTCTCGTATTTCCTCGAGTGGGGGAGCCTGCTTCTCACGAGCGCCGTCCTCGCCGTCTTCCCCGTCTGTTATCACGTCTACCGGCTTCTCGGCTCCGAGGTCTCCGGCGAACCCGCGATCGTCCGTGCCTTCCAGAGGACTCTCGCCGGGGTCAGTCGACGGCCCGGTACGGCCCTCCACGATCGGGTCGACCGCCTCGCGGACAGAAGCGGCGTTCCGACGCCGCGGCTGGTCGTCCTCGAGACGGGGACGCCGATCACGGCGACCGTCGGTTACCGCCCGTCCAGTTCCGTCCTGTTCGTCTCGGACGGCGTCACCGGGAGCTTAGACGACCGGGAACTCGAGGCCGTCCTCGCCCACGAGCTCGCCCACCTTCGCTACCGCGACGGGGCGGTGATGACCGCCCTGACGGCCACGTGGGCGAACGCGCGGGTCCACCACGAACGCGAGTCCGCGCTCTCGTTGCTCACGAGTATCCCGGGGGCTGTGGGTCGGCTCTGTTCGTCCGTCCTCGCGCGCAGTCGCGAGTACGCCGCCGACGACCACGCCGTCTCAGTCACCGACGATCCGGCGGCACTCGCGAACGCCCTGGAGACGCTCCGGGCGGAGTTAGAGCGGACGCCGGCCGGGACCCTCCGGACGAACCCCGTCCTCGCGGCGTTCTCGATCCTCCCGCCGCCGGCACGCGACCGCCTCGAGCGGTTCGATCCGGCCTGGTACGACCTCGCTGCGTGGGTCCTCGGGACCCACCCGCCGACCGACCGGCGAATCGAGCGACTCCGGGCG
>LKNC01000036.1 GCA_001564255.1 Natrialbaceae archaeon Tc-Br11_E2g1 | reverse complement strand
GTCGTCACCGCGGGGACCTACCGGTCGTTTATCGAGGAAGCCGGCATCGACCGACAGCTGTTCGCGGCCGTCGACGTCGACGTCGACGACTCGAGTGCGCTGGCGGCGGCCGCCGAACGCGCCGAGGAGTTGATTACGCAGACGCCGTTCCCCGACGAACTCCGTGAGGAGATCCTCGCGGCCTATCGCGAGGTCGGCACCGACGGGACCGACGCCTTCGTCGCCGTCCGCTCGAGTGCGACCGCCGAGGACTTACCCGACGCCTCGTTTGCGGGCCAACAGGAGACGTTTTTGAACGTCACCGAAGACGAGCTCTTAGATCGCGTCCGCCAGTGTTGGGCGTCGCTGTTCACCCAGCGGGCGATCTACTACCGCCAGGAGCAGGGGTTCGATCACTCGGCGGTCAACATCGCGGTCGTCGTCCAGCAGATGGTCGACGCCGAAAAATCCGGCGTGATGTTCACGAGCCACCCCTCGACGGGCGAGCCGACGATGATCGTCGAGGCCGCCTGGGGCCTCGGCGAAGCGGTCGTCTCCGGGGCGGTCTCGCCGGACAACTACGTCATCTCCCGCGAGGACGGCGACATCTCCGCCACCGTCGCCGACAAGAAGGTGATGCACGAGAAAGACGCCGAAACCGGCGAGACCGTCGAGGTCGAGGTTCCAGAAGACAAACGCGAGGAACGGGTCCTCTCGGAGGCCGAGATCGACGAACTCGTCACCCTTGGCGAACGCGTCGAGGACCACTACGATACCCCACAGGACGTCGAGTGGGCGATCGTCGAGGGGGAGGTCTACATGCTCCAGTCCCGACCGATCACCACCATCACCGACGAGGCCGCGTCCGAAACCGCCGAGGGCGGTGACGTCGACGCCGCCGCTGGCGTCACCGACGGCAGCGGCACCGTCGGCGCACAGGCCGCCGCTTCCCGGGCTGGCGAAACCGGCGAGGTGGTCGTCGACGGCCTGGGCTCGAGTCCGGGCACCGTTTCCGGGCCCGCCCGGATCGTCCGGAAACTCGACGAACTCGACAAGGTCGGCGAGGGCGACGTCATCGTCACCGAGATGACCACCCCGGACATGGTGCCGGCGATGAAACGCGCGGCGGCGATCGTCACCGACGAGGGCGGGATGACCTGTCACGCCGCGATCGTCTCCCGGGAACTCGGCGTCCCCGCGGTCGTCGGTGCCGGAAACGCCACCGACACCCTCGAGGACGGCCAGGTCATCACCCTGGACGGGGACAGGGGCTCGATCCGCGAGGGCGAGACCGTTACCGAAGACGACCACGACCCCGTCGAGGAGGTCCGCCCGCAGTCGCCGGTGAAGCCGATGACCGCCACGGAGGTGAAAGTCAACGTCTCGATCCCCGAGGCCGCAAAGCGGGCGGCGGCGACGGGTGCCGACGGCGTCGGCTTGCTCCGAACCGAACACATGATCCTCTCACAGAACAAGACCCCGGCGCGGATCATCGAAACCGACGGCGCCGAGGCCTACGTCGACCACCTCGTCGAGGGCGTCCGGGGGGTCGCAGAGGAGTTTTACCCGCGGCCGGTCCGCGTGCGCACCCTCGACGCCCCCACCGACGAGTTCCGCCAACTCGAGGGCGGGGAGGACGAACCCGACGAGCACAACCCAATGTTGGGCTACCGGGGGATCCGCCGGAGTCTCGACAACCCGGCGGTCTTCGCCCACGAACTCGAGGCGTTCTCGCAACTGTTCGAGATGGGCTATGACAACGTCGAGATTATGTTCCCGCTGGTCACCGACGCCGAGGACGTCTACCGGGCGAAGAGCCTGCTGAAAGAGGCCGGCGTCGACCCGGAGAAACGCCGGTGGGGGGTGATGATCGAGACGCCCGCCGCGGCGCTGTGTGTCGAGGAGATGGCCGAGGCCGGGATCGACTTCGCTTCCTTCGGCACGAACGACCTCACCCAGTACACGCTGGCGGTCGACCGGAACAACGAGAACGTCGCCGACCGCTTCGACGAACTCCACCCGGGCGTGCTCGCGCTGATCGGCGACGTCATCGAGACCTGCCGCGAGCACGGCGTCGAGACGAGTATCTGTGGCCAGGCCGGCTCGCGCCCGGAGATGGCCCAGTTCCTCGTCACCGAAGGGGTGAGTTCCATCTCGGCGAACATCGACGCCGTCCGCGACGTCCAACACGAGGTCAAACGCGTCGAACAGAGACTGCTGCTCGACTCGGTTCGCTGAGAGTTCCCCTCCAGCCCGGCCAGCGTTCTCGCGTTCGACCCGTTTTGTCCTCGATGTGTACGGAGTAACCCGGCAGCACGGGAGGCGGACCTCCCGGACCGCCCGTGAAGAGCTTATGCATCCGTGTGAGTCCGAGAGCCGAGTGCCGATACGCCTCCCCCGATCGGTTCGCCCGATCCGAAGGTCCGACGCGTTCGGATCCTTTTCGAGAGACAGGCCAGGTGGGTTATGCTCCCAACTCCCGCACAGATGGCGATGAACACGAGCGTCTGTGCGCTCGATCGGCCGGTACGGCCCACACTCGGTCTCGTTCTCGCCGTCGTCGGCGGCATCGACACCTGCGACCGGTAGTACTGGCGGAGGTACGTCCTGAAGGATGTAGCCGGCACGGGGTCGCGAGAATCGTTACATAGCTCCGTCCGATAGTATAGCTCCCGCGAACCGACAGGCGTTTTTCCCAGCACTCGAGTCGTCTAGAGCATGGACCGGGTCGACTGGGTCGCGACGATCGGCTTCGGGGTCGTCGTCGCCAGCGCGTGGCTTTTCAACCCCGGGGCGCTCTTTCTCGCGGCGATCGTCGGCGGCTTCGTCCTGTCGATCTCGCTGTGGCGACTGTACGACGGGCACGTCTGGGAGGCTTTGGGATGGCTCGCCTGGCTCGTCGCCGCCCTCGTCCTCGCCTTCGGCCTCGAGGACGCCCTGCGATCGGGGGTCTTCCTCGGGTCGATCCTGGTCGGCCTCGGACTCCAGTACGGCGACCGCTTTGACCTGTTGCCCGACGTCTGGACCGATCGGTGACTCGAGTTGTCTTGCTCGAGCGTGACGGCGAGGTGATAGACCAGGTCGTCGTCTCGAGTGAGGAGTACCCGACCCTCGGGGAACGGGACACGGTGCTCGTCGTCCTCGTGTCGGGTGAAGTCCACACGATCCGACGGCTTTCGTGACCGGTTGGCCACCCACGGGGCCGCCCGTCGACTGCCTCTCCCGCGACGACAGTCCGGATCGTCGGAACTACTATTTTCGTTCGCACCCACTGGCGGATATAATGGTCGACGAGTGGAGCGGCGGTGTCGTCACCGCGAAAAACGGCGACGACCCACCGACAGTAACGGAGTGGCACCCGGTCTCCGTTCCGGGACGGGAAACGGCGTTTTCGGACGTCGACGGGCCGATCGCCTACCGAACGACGTTCGAGGACCCGCGGTTGAGCCCCGACGAGCGGACGTTCCTCGAACTCGCGGGCGCGTACGGCGACGTTCGCGTCTGGATCAACGGCGAACCCCGCGGTCGAAGTGAGACGTACTTCACCCCGTCGCGTTTCGAGTTCGAGCCGAGACTCGAAAACGAGGTGATCGTCCGGTGTGAGCCCCCGGGGACGCCGGGGATCTACGGAACCGCGGAGGTACCGGACGATCTCACAACCCCTGGCATCTGGTGGGACGTCGGCGTGACCGTCGAGCCGGCGACGTTCGTCCGGGACCTCGAGTTGACCCCACGGATGACCGACGACGGGGCGGAGATCGACGCCACCGTCGAAGTCGACACCGGGGCCCCAGTCGACGACGCGGTGACGCTGTCGGTTCGCCCCGAGGGCTTTCGCGGCGGCGCGTCGATGGATCGGATCGCCCTCGAGGCCGACGCGGGCGAGCGCGTGACTGCCTCGAAGACGGTCACGATCCGCGATCCGGAGCTGTGGTGGCCCCGGGAGTTCGGTTCACAGCCGCGGTACACCGTCCGGGCGAAACTCGAGGACACCACCGTAGAGCGGACGGTCGGGATCCGGTCCGTCGAGTACGGCGACGACGGGCTGGTCGTCAACGGCAACCGGGTCCCGGCCCGTGGGTTCGTCCGGAGCCCCGGTGGCGACTACGGGGCGGACGTCGAAGCCGCCCTCGAGGCAAACGCGACGATGCTTCGCGTGCGTGGACACGTTCCGGCTCCGGCGTTTTACGACGCCTGTGACGAGGCCGGATTGTTGGTCTGGCAGGAGCTACCGATCGAGAGCTCGCGTCTCGAGGCCGAGGTCGGCCGGGAACTCGCGGAGACGCTGGTGAGAACGTACGGCCACCGGCCGAGTCTCGTGGTTTACGGCGTCGGTGACACACCGGTCGACCCGTTCGCCGACCCCGTCGGCTCGGGCTTTCAGGCGAAACTCGCGTTCAGATGGCGGGCCTGGCGTGGGACCCCCGAGGACGACACCGCCAGGGCCGTCGCCGAGGCGTTCCCCGAAACCGCCCCGTCGTTCCCGGTCGTCGGCCCGCCGGGTGTAGACGCCGATGCCGTCGTCCTCTCGCCGGGCTGGCAGTACCTCGAGGCGGACGATATCGAGTGGTTGCTCGGGCGTTATCCCGGGCTCGGCGAGGTCGTCGCGGCGTTCGGGACGGCGTCGCTCACCGAGGAGGTCGATCCCGCGACCGTTCCGGGCGTCGACGCGGCGTGTTTCGAGGCCCGCGTCGGGGGCGCCGAGGAGTCACGGGTCTACCAGGCGACGACCCTGAAGACGGTCGCAGAGGCGCTTCGCCGTCACGGTGCGGACGTCTGTCTCGCCGCGACGCTCCGGGACACCGCCCCCGGCGGTGGAACCGGCGTCCTCGCCCGCGATGGGGAGGAAAAGCCCGCCTACGGGGCGCTCGCCGACGCCTTCGAGCCGGTCCAGGCGGTCCTCGAGTCACCGCCTGAACCCGGCCCCGTCGGCGTGAGTCTTCTAAACGACACGGCCGACCCCCTCGAGGCGACGGTCGACTGGCGGGCCGGCGGGAACGGCGGTGAGTTCGGCGTTTCGCTCGAGGCGTTCGGCGTCACGTCGGCCGCGACGATCGAGGTTCCCGGGGACGCAGAGACGGTCACACTCGAGGTGTCGGCCGACGGAACGACCGCCAGTAACGAGTACTATCTTTGAGATCCACCGTGTTTGAGTCCCCGCATGGGGGCACACCCTGTTTCCAGCGTGGGCTGACACTCGAACCGCCACGTTTCGGGCGCCCGGCTACATCGGGGTCGTAACCGCTGCGCCGACACGTACGCATACGCCATTGTGAAAAAACGTTCGGAGATTGGTTCACCGTGACGGCGCGTACCGACGCCGTGACCGACGTGGGAGTGTGCCTGATCAACCGATAACCGATACGTTCTTTCCAACCCAGGGCCAACCTCGAGGTATGCGGATTCGCGAGTGGCAGGACATACTCGAGGACGTCACGAGTGCCGACGTCGACCCCGAAGCGTGGCGGGCAGTCGCCGGCGACCGTGCACGCGGCGTCGGTGAGGACATGTACCTCGCACATCCCCGTGGCGGCGTCTACGTGCTCAAGACCTACGCCAGAAACCCCTTTGCGGTCCGCGGCGTCGGCACGCAGGTCGCCCGAAAACTCGACGACGAGATCGGTTCCTTTCTCCCAGAACAGGACGCCGACGGCCGCTTTGCCGTCCAGTCACCTCCGGAGGACGAAGACCACGCACAAACGGTCTCGAAACGCCTCGAAACCGTCGTCCGGACCCACGCCGACGCCCCGACGACCCCGAAGGACTTCTTCGACGACGTGATGGATGCCCTCGAGAGTCCGGCCTTCGGCCCGATGGAGTACGACCAGTACGACCGGCCCGAGGAACTCGAGGAACTCTCCGATCGGTTCGAGGAGGCGAACGAACTACTCGATTCGGAACTCGACGACCTCATCGAGACCGACGAGGTCGACCGCGGGTTCATGTGATACTGGCGGGGCCAGTATTGCGGTTACTGACCGATGCGTTCGGGCCGCTCGTCACCGGACGGCGTCCGGTTTCTCGCGGCCCTCTGTCCTCTGTTGCTTGACCGGCTGTGTACGTACGTTTGTCCGAAGTATAGATTGGCGGTGAGCCTTTGCCGTCGGCGTCCGTCCTAGGATCCATGGACGCCGAAGACGTCATCAACGAGTGCTACGAGTCACTACGCCGTGGCGAACCGCTTCACCCGTACTTCCTCGAGGACGGGACGACAGTCAAGTTCGGCGTGAGCGAGGCGTTGTACGGCTACGAAGCCGTCGTCGATGGGCTCCTCGAGCAGACGAGGACGACCGACGACTGGACCGTCGAGAGTCACGGCCTGGTCGTAGACGTTCGTGGCGGGTACGCCGTCTTCGCCGACGAGGTCCGCCTCGAGTGGACCGACCTCGAGGCCGAGACACGTCGGGAGTTCCAGACGCGCTGGAGTGGGACCGTAGAGCGCCGGGACGGGGAGTGGCGGTTCGTCTCGATGCACGTCAGTGCACCCCACGAGTTTTGAGCGTCGTTTTCGAGCCTGCCAGTTCGTTCCGACGGGTCGAAGAGGGTGACCCAACGCTTATCCGGGTCCCTGGCATGGCACGAACAATGGGCCTGTTCAGGAAAGCCGGGGAGGCGTTCGAAGAGGCGAAACAGTCGTTCGTCGCGGGAAAAAACGCCGGGTACGTCTGTCTGGCCTGTGAGAAACCGGTGCCAGGAGATGTAGATGACTGTCCACACTGTGGTGAGACGGCGGTCGAACCGACCGAGTGATCGGCAGGTCAGCGGTCCACCCGGCACAGCCAGGCCCGCGGGGCGTCGAGTTCGTCCTGGGTCGGCAGGTTCTCGGGTGACTCCCAGACGAGACCGGCAGCCTCGAGGCCGCCGTGGTCGACGACGCCGTCGAAGAACTCCCGGCCGCGTTCGTACTGGCGGCGTTTCAGGTTGAGTCCGAGCACGCGCCGAAACAGTTTCTGCAAGGGAGTTTGCCCTTGCCGGCGGGCCTCGAGTTTCCGCCTCAGGTCCGCGTACTCGTCGTCGAACGCGTGGTCCATGAGCAGTTCGGCGTACCCCTCGACGACGGTCATCGTGGCGTCGAGTTCCCGGAACGCGTTCTTGTCGAAACCCCCCTCCGCGAGCGTGTCGATCCCCTCTCGCATGTGCTCTTCTAGGTGATCGGAGAGCCACGGGGCGACCCCGAACTCGGCGGCGTGGGTCACCTCGTGGAAGGCGATCCAGCGTCGAAATCGGGGGTACTCGACCTCGAGCATGGCGGCGACTTTCCTGATGTTCGGCCGGACGAAGTACAGTGCGTGGTCGTCTTCTGGGGTCTCAGCGAGCAAGAGCGGGTCGTACTGCCCCAAGACGTTCCGCCCCAGGAACGCGAGGAGGACGCCCATCGTCCCGGTGTTCACCGTCCGGGCAACGCCGGGGAAGACGCCGGCGTGCTCCTCGACTGGAGCCATCACCCGCCGGAACGTTTCGACGTTGGCGTCGATCCAGTGGTGGCGGGTCTGGACCTCGACGACTCCCGGGACGTCGAACTCGAGGTCGCCGACGGCCCGGACTTCGCGTCTGGCGTCACGGACGTCGCGTGCGTATCCCTGGCGTTCGCCGGGTTCTAGGTCGATCGACCCCGGATCGGTCGATGCCTTGGCGGCCTCGGCGGCGGCCACCCAGTCGACGGCGTGATCGCCGGAGGCCCCGGCGACGGCACGAACACTTCGATAGAGATTCACACAGGGGTGTACGGGTAGTGGGCGCAAAAGGATTCGGTCGCCGGCCGGTCGGTCAGTTGACGATGATGTCCGGCTCTTCCTCGGGTGGCAGTTCCCCGTCTTTCCCGCCCCGGAGTTTCTTCACGGCGAGTGCGATCCCCGCCAGCACGAGGAGGGTGACGACGACGCCGAGTGCCTTCCCGCCATCGTCGTCCGCTTCGGCCACGACGACGGCCTCCTCGTCTTCCTCGAGGTTCGTTCGTTCGTCCGGATCTTTCTCACCGCCGATGCGTCCGGGGCCGAACTGGGTGTTCCCGTCTAGGTGCAACTCGATGAAGGTGAACTTCTTTTCGCCCATGGGTCGACCCTCGACGCCCGCGCACTTACCGGTTTTGCTGGTTCGCGGTTTCCGACCGGGAGCCGGGTCATCGATGGGATCCCGTCCGGGTGAAAGACCGTGATCGACCGGGAGAGTCGCCGGGAACCGAAGAGATTCCCGTCGCTCTCACGACGTCCACACATGGACGAGCGAGCACGCGAGTTTCTCACGGATCTCCTCGAGACGCCGTCGCCTGCGGGCTACGAAACGCGGGGACAGCGTCGGTGGCTCGAGTACGTCACGGACGTTTCCGACGAGACCTGGACCGACGACTACGGCAACGCCCTCGCGGTGGCGGAAGGCGAACCCGACGCCCCCGCGATCGCCCTGACGGGACATGTCGACGAGATCGGCTTTATCGTCCGAACGATCGACGACGACGGCTTCGTTCGGCCGGGGCCGGTCGGGGGCGCGGACGCGACGGTCTCCCGTGGCCAGCACGTGACGGTCCACACCGCCGACGGCCCCGTCTCCGGCGTCGTCGGTCAGACGGCGATCCACCTCCGGGACGGAGCGGACGACCCCGACGTCTCCGACCTCTGGATCGACGTCGGTGCCGAAGACGGTGACACAGCCCGCGAGCGCGTCGAAGTGGGTGATCCGATCACCGCTTCCTCGACGTACACCCGGCTCGGCGACGATCGGTTGGCGGGTCGGGGCCTCGACAACCGCGTCGGGCTCTGGGCCGTCGCGGAGGGGTTTCGCCGGGCCGTCGAGGGGGAGGCCGAGGCGACCGTCTACGCCGTCAGCACGGTTCAAGAGGAGGTCGGCCGTCGGGGCGCGGAGATGGTCGGTTTCGACCTCGAGGTCGACGCGGTCGTCGCCGTCGACGTCACCCACGCGCTGGACTATCCGAGTGCACCGAGTGAGAAAGCGAGTGCGATCGACCTGGGCGAGGGCCCCGTCGTCGGTCGGGGCAGCACGAACCATCCGGTGGTCTGCCAGGCCGTCCGGAAAGCCGCCACGGACGCGGGGATCGACGTGCAACTCGAGGCCCTCGGCACCTCGACGGGTACAGACGCGGAGGCCTTTTACACCGCCCGTGGCGGGACGCCGACCCAGGTCGTGAGCGTCCCCAGCCGTTACATGCACACGCCAGCGGAGGTGATCGACCTCGAGGATCTGACCGATGTCGCCACGCTCCTGGGGGCGTTCGCCCTCGAGGCTGGCGAGTACGACGACTTCGCAGTCGACGTGTGACTCGGCCCTCACGGGGACGGATCGACCGGTACGGTTAAGTGTCCGTCAGAAGGCCACATTCGTATGAGTGGACGACCGCTCGACGTACTCGAGAAATCGCTCGAGGAACGTGTCACGGTACGCTTGAAAAGCGGTGACGAGTACGTCGGCGACCTCGCAGGGTACGACCAGCACATGAACCTCGTCCTCGAGAACGTCTCGGGTTCGACAGAAGTCGGGGTCGATGGGGAGGAGTCGCTCGAAGACACAACGATTATACGCGGCGATAACGTCGTTTCGATCACTCCATGACTGGCGCAGGAACCCCGAGCCAAGGAAAGAAGAACACGACCACCCACACCAAGTGTCGTCGGTGCGGAAAGAAGTCCTATCACGTAAAAAAGCAGGTCTGCTCGTCGTGTGGCTTTGGCAAGTCCGCCAAACGCCGCAGCTACGAGTGGCAGGGTAAGACCGGCGACAACTGATACTGCCGGCCGAAAATCTCGCCGATTTTCGCCCACAGGTGTAGAGTAGCTATCCCGGCGTCCGGGCGCCCATCACGGGACGGCGACCCCGTTCTTTTCGCCCGCTGTTCGGGCGGCTGTCCCTTTCGTTCACGCACTTCCCTCGACGTGTGGTCCTGGCTCGAGTGCCCTCTCTCGAGTGGCGAACTACCGTCGAGCGACGTACAGCGTGTCCCCCGGAATCGTCTCCCGTTCGACCGAGACTGCAGGCTGGTCCCCGCCGAGGGTCGTAAAACAGAACGCGGCGTCGACCCGGCGGGCGACCTCGAGTGTCGGTCGGTGTAGCTCCGGCGGGAGGTTGAGCGCGTAGATCACCTCGCTACCGGCGTATATCGAGGGAGTCGGGGAGACGACGTCGTCCCGAATAAAGGTCACCCCCTCCGGAACCGGGCGCGGATAGATATCCGTGGCGATCACGTCGACGCCGCGTTCTGTCAGGGCACTCGCCACGTCGGTCCGGTGGCCGATCCCGACTTCGAGGGCGTGGTCGTACCCGGCGAGGTAGTCGGTTATCGTCTCGGTTCGGCGGCGGATGTCCGTCACGGCGGGACGTTTATGCCGGGGGCGGTCTTAGCTGTTCCCATGCTCGTCGACATCGTTCCGGTCGGAGACGTCTCCGCTGAGGTCAAGCGGGCGGCTTCGGGGGGATTGCGGTCGATCTACGACTGTGAGGTGACGGTAAACGACTCCCAGTCGATCCCGAGTGGAGCCTACGACGCCGGCCGGAACCAGTACTGCGCCGAGAGCTTTATCCAGCTCGCCGAACGCGAGGGTCGGGGTGACAAGAACATCGGAATCACTCCACACGACCTGTACTACCGCCGGCGCAACTACGTGTTCGGGCTCGCGTACCTCGACGGCAGCGGCAGTGTCGTCTCGACGTACCGACTACAGACCTCGAGTGACGGTGGCTTCTCGAACAAAAGCGCCGCCGACATCTTCGAAAACCGGGTTCGCAAGGAGATCGTCCACGAGATCGGCCACACGTTGGGGCTCGAACACTGTGACAACAACCGCTGTGTGATGAACTTCTCGCCGACAGTCCAGGAAGTCGATATCAAAGAGGAGACCCTCTGTGGGACCTGCCGGCGACTGATCGACTGAGATTGACCGGGGCTCTCCACGGGAACGGGCCAGCCCCGTATCCTCGATAATCGGGGGGTTCGACGCACACAACGCTTAAATTCGAGACCTACATAGACGCCGGTATGCATAAAGACGAGCTTCTCGAGTTACACGAGGAACTGGTAATCATCATGGAGTACTTCTCCGAACGTGAGGAGGTCGACGAGTCGGTCTTCGACCCGTATCACGAACTCGACGTCGACCCCTCCCACGTCCACAAATCGAAAAGCGAGCACAAACACGCCGTCTTCGTCCTCGGGAACGCACTCGCAAACGCCATGACCGAAGACGAGTTCTCGAGTGCCGGCCGGATCGGCAAGCGGATGAAAGAACTCGCCGAGGACGCCGAATCGAAAATATAGTACGCCGTCACGCGTCGACTGCAGGGCCAAAGCGGCCTCCGGCGACGGATTCGACCCTGCAGATCGGGCGTGACAAGGAACTAGACGAAACGTATTTGGCCCGTATCCTGCTTGTTGGCTTATGGACCCTCGCACGCAAGAGCGCGTCGAGCAGTGGGATTCTTACCCGTTTACCGGTGGCCAGGACGGGATCGCAGATCTCGCTGACGAGGGGTTTTCGGGCGCCGTAACGGCCGGCGGCGTGTGGCTTTTCGCCCTCAACGGACGTGCCGTCGCCGTCGACGGTGGCGACCTCGAGGACGTGGCGAACGCGTCCGGGACGGCGTACGTCGCACCCGACCCTGCACCCCCCTTACTCGCCGCGATGAAAACCCGCGGTGGAGAGACCCGGGCGAAATACTACACGAACGAGACGCCCCTGGAAGACGTCGACGAGACGCTCCAGGAGGGATCGTTTACCGGCTACGTCGAACTCAGCGAACAGGTACTGAGCGGCGATTACTACCTCGTCTACTACGGTGGCCGACGGATGGCAATGGCGTACATCGGGAACGCAGGGCGGCTGCTCACCGGTGAGGAAGCCTTCGAACGGGCCACAGAGGAGGTCGGACTCTACGAGGTCGTCGACGTCGACGTCGACGTGACCGACCTCGCGGATTTCGTCGAGCAGTCGGCGGAGACGGAACCGGCGGCTGACGACGGGGAGCCGACGGACCCCGACGCGGGAGAAGCGTCGCCCTCGAGTGTCGACACGGCGGACGCGGCCGTCGAGTTCGCCGAGGAGGGGGCCGACGACAGCGAAATCACGACGACCGGGGACGCTCCGGCCGAACCCGCGTCCACGGATCTCACCGACACCGAATCGACTGACTCCGAGGAGACCGATGAGACCGTGGCGTCCGCCCCGGAAACGGCCCACCCCTCCGAGGAGCGTGTCGGCCCGTCGACGGCGGAAGCTCCCGCCGACCCCGACGAGCAGGCCACTGACGAAGAGTCCGAGGACGACGGCCATCACTCGACGTTCTCCGAGCGGGTAGTCGAGAAGAGTGAGACGGCCGGCTCGGAGCACCCGAGTGAGCCCTCCGAGCCGGACGGCTCCGACGAACGGTTCAAACGCGAGGAACGCTGGCGTGAAACCCGGAGTATCCCGTCGATCGACCCGGAGAACTCGACGCCGTCGTCGACCCGTTCCAGTAGCTCTGAGGGGCGAACCGACGCCGGAACGGCGACCGCCTCGAGTCGGTCCCGTTCGACGAGCGAACGCGTCGGCCGGTCGAAGGAGACGAACTCGCCGAGTGAGTCACGACCGAGCGGAGCCACAGTAGAACGGTCGGACACCCGGAGCCGTTCCGACGAGCGTCTCGAGAGCCTCCGGGAACGACGCGATGCCCTGAAAGCCAAAGTCGAGGCCCTCCTGGAAGAACGTGAGAAACTCACACGGAAAGTGACGGCCCTCGAGGACGACCGCGACGCCGTCCGCGAGGAAAACCGGGAACTCTCCGCGACCGTCGACCGCCTCGAGAGCCGGATCGAGGACCTCGAGGCACAACTCGACCGTGCCCGTTCGGTCGACGCGACGGGGGCGATAAGCGAGAGCACCGACGGGAAAGGGGTCCCGGTCGATCGGGCACTCGAGGGGACGAACCTCTTCGTCCGCTATAACTCGAAAGGGAAAGCGACCCTCGAGACGGCACACGCGGACCAAGCGGATCCGGAGGCGGTCAACTCGAACCTGCGTCTGGAACATCACACGGACTTCGACGCCGCCGAGGTGACGGTAGACGGGGATTCCTACGAGGAGTTCCTGCCGACGACCCTGGAGTTCCAGTTCGTCGACTGGCTCGTCGAGACGCTCCTCTATGAGATCCGTGAGACCGGACGCACGGGTGGGCTTGCAGACCTCTACGACGCGATCCCCGAGATCGATCGCATCGAGTTCTCGGCGACGGTCTCCCTCGCCGACGACGACACCGAGGACGTCCCGGATGCGGTCGGCTTCGACGTCGTCGTCTTCGATAAGATGGGGCGGCCGCTCGTCGTCGCCAACCTGAACGACTCCCGGGACGCGGCGACCCGCGAGATGCTCGAACGCCTCGAGGAAACCGCTTCGGCGGTGAAAGCGAACTACCCGGAACTCGCCGCTGCGGTCGCCGTCACCTCGAGTTTCTTCAAACCGGGTGCCCTCGAGGTGACCGACCGGGCCACGAGCGCGGGGATTCTCAGTCGGAATTCGAAGCTAAACTACGTCAACGTCTCGCGAAAACAGGGATATCACCTGTGTCTCGTCGAAGCCAGGTCGGGTGGCTTCCACATGACGGTCCCGGAGCTTTAGCCTTCGATCTCCGCGACGTCTTCGATTTTCATTCCCTCAAGTTTGTCGATGATTTCGTCGACCTTGCCGTCTAAGTCGTCGACGAACTCGGCGGTTCGCTCGGTCTTGATCGCACCCTGGCTGGAGGGCTCGATGAGGTTCTCCTCTTCGAGAACGCGAAGGGAGTACCGAACCTTGTGGTGGGGGTATCCCGTCTCGTTGGACATCTTTACGATCCCGATAGGTTCGTTCTCGATGACCATCTTCAGGACCTGCAGATGTCGTTCCAGCATATCGACTTCCTTCTCAAGTCGGTCTATCATGGCATTTGTTAACTTGTGTTTGCACCTTTTAAAGGTTACTCTCGACGTGCGTGAAATTCGGAGTCACCTCGGGGGTACGTCGTGGGAGTGGTTAACGCTTCGGGTTCTGTCGTCGAACGCGGTTCGGTCGAAACGGTGGAGTCGGACACTCCCTCCGTATCCTGACACTCCGTAAACGATTACTTTATTGAATCCTGATCCGTACGGTTCGCTATGATAAACCTCGGGACGCTCGCACTCGTCGTCTGTGGGTTCGTTCTCCTGTTCGCCGGGGCGGCGCTGTCCGTCTACGGCGTCGTCCTGTTGGGAACCGTCATCGGCGGTGGTGGCGGCTATCTGGTCGCCCCGACAGTCGCCCCGACAGTCGGGGTGGAGGGCGGTCTCGCCGTCGTCGGGGCGGTCGCGGCCGGTAGCGCCGTCGGCGCAGTGGGTGGGTACCTGCTCCTGTCGTTTACCGTCACGGTGTTGAGTTTCCTCGTCGGGGGCTTTATCGGACTGACGGTCCTCTCCCCGTTCGTCGGTGGCGAGTGGTACCTCGAGGTCGGCCTGGCGCTCGCGGCCGGACTCCTCGCGGCGCTCGCTGCGACGCTGTTGACGAGGACGATGTTGATCGTCATCACGTCCGTCGTCGGCGCGTCGCTCGCGTCGACCTCGCTTACGGTCGCCGAGTTCCAGGCGGCACGGGACGCGACGACGATCGAACCGCTGTTGTTCGAGGTGACGCCGCTTTTCGCCGCCCTGGTGATCCTCGGCGTCCTCTCACAGGTCGGCCTGTTCAAACTCGGCTACGTGACGCGGCTCACAGGAATCCTGCCCGGGGCGAAGGCGATCCCGGGGCGTGGCGGGGAGGCGGAGACGGACTAGCTGATGAACTCGTTGTCCCGCCAGTTGACCCCACCCTGAGACCCGTCCC
>LKNC01000035.1 GCA_001564255.1 Natrialbaceae archaeon Tc-Br11_E2g1 | reverse complement strand
CCTCGCACGCTCCGAGGCCGATCGCATCCAGGAGTTCTTCGAGATGGAGTACATCGATGACACCGCCGTACTCGCGGACCGATACCCCGGTGTTTTCGAACTCGACCGGTTCGTCGGTGCGATCGAGGTCGAACAGGGCGGTTGGGTCGACCCCTACACGCTTACGATGACGTACAAGGACGACGCCGAGGCCGCCGGTGCGGAATTCGAAACCGGCGTGGAAGTGACCGGCGTCTCGACCGAGGACGGCGCTGTCACGGGTGTCATCACCACCGAGGGCCACTACGCCGCCGACCACGTCGTCGTCGCGATGGCATGGTCGACGAAGGAGTTCGTCCCCGAGTGGGTCGATCTCCCCGTTCGTCCATTCCGCTACCAGTGGGTCACCCTCGAGGTCGACCGTGACTTCCCGGACTACGTCCCCGTTGGTTGGGATATCGACAGCGGCCTCTACTGGCGGCCCGAACACAACGACGACCTCCACGTCGGCGGCGGCACCTATTTCGTTGACGACCCGGGATCCGTCCGAACCACGACAACGGAGGGGTTCCGCCATCACGTTGCAGTTCACATCGGAGAGCGCGTCCAGGACGTCGTCATGGGCTCGCCCGTCACGGGTGCCGCCGTTCGGTCACTCGTCACGGGTGAGTCCGCGCCGTTCCCCATGGACAACTACACGCTCGAGCGGTTCGAGGACTGGCCACACGGCTGGGACTGGACGTTCGTCAATGAATCCCCCGACGACATCGGGACGTCACAGTCGTCACGGGCCGATCACTAAGTCCGAACGCCCCTCCTCGCCCCGGGTGGCTGGTGACCTCCTCCGAACTACCCGGTCAGTTGAGTTGTGGCCTCAGACAACTCCGAGGTATCGTCGTTCCCAGTCGGTTACGTGACCGTTGAACTTCTCGCGCTGGCGGCGTTTGACCGCGGTGTACGCTCGAACGAACCCCTCACCGAGCGCCTCCGTCAACACCGCATCGTTCTCGAGGGCACGGAGTGCTACCTCCGGCGACGTCTCGAGCGGGGGACGCTTCCCCGCGGCGTCACCGTCTACGGGCTCGCCTGGATCCATGTTCTCTCGAACGCCGTGAAATCCCGCAGCGAGCGTCGCCGCGACGACGAGGTACGGATTGGCGTCGGCGCCAGGGATTCGATTTTCGATCCGGAGCGGCCCGGATTCGGGGACACGGACGGCCGCCGTCCGGTTGTTGTATCCCCACGAGCGAGTGTACGGCGAGAAGCTACCCGGCGTGAAGCGCTTGAACGAGTTGATCGTCGGACAGCCAAGGGCCACCAGCGCGTCGGCGTGTTCGAGAACGCCGCCGATGAACGCCCGCCCCGTTTCCGAGAGGTGCTTGCCGTCGGCAAAGACGTTGTCCCCGTCGTCGAACGCCGAGACGTGCAGATGGAAGCCGTTCGCAGATGCATCGGTGAACGGGACGGCCATGAACGTCCCCGTGACCCCCTCCGTGTCTGCAGCACGTTTGACGAGTTCGCGGAACGTGAACGCCCTGTCCGCGGTCCGCAGCGGGTCCGCGTATTTAAATAGGACCTCGAACTGGCCCGCGCCGTATTCGTGCATCAGTACCTGCAACGGTATCCCCATCGCCTCACTCCACGCACGGAGACGATCGTAGACGGCGTCGGCTGCCTCTGTAGCCCGCGTAACACACTCGTGGCTCCCGCCAGTCAGCGGTTCGATACCGCCGTCTTTCTCCCGAAGGAGGTGAAACTCCAGTTCCGTCCCCACGCCGATATCGAGAGCCGGTCCATCGTCGACGACACGGGCCAGTAACTCACGAGTGTACGCACTGGCGGGTTCGCCGCGAAACGAGTACGTACAGAGAACACGAGCAGTGTTCTCACACCACGGTACGACACGAAACGTCTCGGGAACGGGATAGACCGTTCCGTCGGCGAAGTTGAGCGACTCACCGAGTCCGGTCCCGTCGGGAACGTCCGTTACCGCGGAGACGCCCAACAAGAGCATGTTCATCGAAAAGCCCGTTTCGAACTTCTCGAGGAAGTAATCGGCATCAACGCGTTTCGACCGGGAGATTCCGTCAATATCGGGGAACTCGATGAGTATCTGTTCTATGTTCTCTTTTTCGATCGTTTCCTCGATATTCCCTGGCACCATGTGACACAGAGTCGTACCTGCAGTGATAAACCTTTGCTATGATTTGGCATTTCCCGTTCTGGTGAGGGTTTCGACGGGGTCATATTACCGCTCGAGAGTATGGTTGCAAGGGCTCCCACCCGTATACGTGTATACCTTCACGAGAGGGCCGCGTCGGTCACGGTGTGGTCGGCGACTGACTACGGGGCGTTTCGCTGGTGTCGAGTGAACAAACAACACAGATAAGTAGGGGAACACTGACATTCACCCCATGGTGGGTGAACGACGGGAGATTGTCGTGGTCGGTGGTGGCGTCGCTGGCTGTGCCGTCACACGATGGCTCGCATCCGACCACGATGTGTTACTGCTCGAGGCCAACCAGATAGCCGGCGACGCGTCCGGAAAGGCGTCCGGGATGGTGACCAACGGCGCATCCTTCCGGGCCCATCCCGAGTTCGCCCGCACGGCCGCGGCGTTCTTCGAGGAATTCGACGGCACTGGCTCGTTCACGTTCACCGAACGGGAGAGTGTCGGACTCGTCGCCGAGGGTGGCGGTGACTGGGGACGCGAGGAGGCAAAGCGAATGCGTGCAGCCGGCTTCGACGTGGAGTTCGCCGACGCGGCGTCACTCGAGGAACGCTATCCCGGTATCTTCGACCTCAACGGATACGAGGGCGCAGTCATTTACAACGACACCGGCTGGCTCGATCCGTACACGTACACGATGACGCTTGCGGACACAGCTGCCGATCGAGGTGCGGACGTACGGACCGGGGTACGAGTTACGGATCTCCTCGTCGATGATGGCGCTGTGGTCGGCGTCGAATCGACCGACGGGGTCGTTCACGCCGACACGGTCGTCGTCGCTGCGGGATGGCGGACCCGTGAGCTGTGTTCCCCACAGTTACAACTCCCGGTCAGGCCGTTCCGCTGGCAGGCGGCGACACTCAACCCTGGACAACCGATCCCCGACTGGTACCCGATGGGGTGGGATCCAGTGATAAACCGATACTGGCGACCGGAACACAACGGCTCGATACACGTCGGCGGCGGTGAAGCCGTCGTGACGAACCCGGGGTCACGCCGCAAAACGGTACCGGAGGAGTTCAAAGTTCGGTTGGCGACGGAGATACCCGGCCTGCACCGTCGACTCGAGAAAGCGACGTTCGTTCGGGGCGACACCTGTCCGACTGGCGACGCCACGACACCGGACACCTATCCAATCATCGACACGCCGGACGAGGGTCCCGAAAACCTCGTGGTCGCGACCGGCTTCCACATCGGCGGCATCATGTCATCGCCCGCCATCGCGGACGCTGTTCGATCGCTCGTGACTGGCGAAGAACTCGGCTTTTCACTCGATCCGTTCAGTCTGGATCGGTTCGAGGTGCGAAGTTCGGAGTTTCCGTTCGTGTGCCATATGGCCGAGACGGAGATAACCGACGCACGGATCGGGGCCACCGGGTCGAAAAACCCGGGGGAGTGATACGGTCTGTCGTGATGCGTTACCGGTGATCGACCCGAACGAAGCGGCGATCACCGGTAAACCGTTACACCGATCCGTACGACACTCCCGGAACACCCATCACGTCCGAAGCGACAGGACTTTACTGACACAGACGAGCTACCAGCCATGACTGACGCACTCACCGACATGTCCGCCGGCGAAATCACACGGCGAGTTCGGGACGGCGACGTCTCACCGACGGCCGTCGTCGACGCACACCTCGAGCGCAAGCGGCCGTGGCACAACGCGTACCCGCGATAGCGACGGGAACGCGTCACGAGACGTTGAATTCCGGAACCGACGAACGAACTCGAGCGTCCGAGCTCCGGGGACGTTACGTGGGACAGTGGTACGTCTCGTAGGTGTGTTCACACGGTGGTCCGGCTGTCGCGTGTAGCGTACGTTCCTCGAGATCGGCGATCACGCTCACGTTCGTCTGTTCGCGCTCTATCGGTGCCGTTTTCGGATCGGCGTGATGGCAGATACTCGATGGCTTATCGAAGTGATCGCGGAGCGTCCGTTTGATGATGTCGACGTCTATTGCGCCCCGTTCCGTTGCCAGCAACCGCCGAAGCCTCGGACCCCGTACGAGCGAGTGGGGGATGATTCGCTCCAGCGTGCTCTCGGCGGCATCGCCCTCGAAGTGATTCGCGTGTGTGAGGATGCCGGCTTCCGGGTAGCGGTAGTTGACCGTTTCCGGAGCGGTCTCGAGGTTGAGAATCTCGCCCTCCCGATGACCGAGTACGAAGTTACCCGAACAAGTACGGTCCGTGTCGATGACGGCGCCGATGGCGTTTGCGAACCGGTCTGTCGACAGCACTTCTCGACAACGAACGTGGAACGGCTTGCGATATGGGGTCTTCCCGTCGGTCGGCGTCACCAGGCCGTTGACTGCGAGACCGATCCCGGCCTCGTTGACACCCATCTTCCCACCAACGATGCCGGCTTCCGTGATAGCGACGTGGTTCAGTCCGTCCGTCCCCCTGACGCGCGTAACGACTACCTGGTCAGCAACCCCGACGTTCCAGTCCCAGTTCTCGCCGATGTAGGCTCTACCGTCGGCAGTCACGTCCGGTCGGACGCCAAAACTCGTGCAGCCGTCAGTGTAGCGTGCCCCCTCCCCGGCCGTCTCACCGCTTACTGTCTCGTCTTCGGCTTCGTCCCGGTATGCGGAGTAGACCACCTCGTATCGCGCGTTGAGTAGCGCGATCTGGGGGACAGGGAGATCGCTTCCTTCGGCAATTCCGCGGATTTCGTCGCCGTAGGCCTCGTTGTGCTCATCGATGACCTCGAGATACTTGATCGCCTCCTCGAGTACCTCGTCTCGGTCCGTGCCGTAGTGTGCAAACAGCGAGAGATACCGCTCGACGTTCTCCCTTACCTCGGCACTGAACGTCTCCCCGTGAATCTGCCCTCGTTCGAACGGTTCACCGGTGAGAGTCACTGCAGGCAGAGTCTTTTCACTCATGATGTCCCTCCGGATCGCTCTTTGTGAGGGTGATAACCGCTACCGCAGGTGTTGTACGCATCGGCACTTCTCGTTCCAGCCGCGGATCTGGTGTGGGCAGTGTCATGTGTCTTGTAGTTACTGGCGAATCGCAACTCGTTCGACGGTTGTGATGGCGACCGCGACCACCACCATCATAATTGCGACTAGCAGGAAAACGACACTAATCACGTTTACTTCCGGGGTGGCGGTGTGCTGCAGACGGTCCCAGATATAGGTCGGGAGCGTGTTCGTCCTGGCGTCTTTGACGAAGTAAGTATAGATGAACTCGTTGAACGAGATGACAAAACCGAGCAACGTCGCGGCAATGATGCTCGGCAGGATTGCTGGAAGTGTCACCTGACGGAACGTCTCGAACTCGTTCGCACCGAGATCCATCGAGGCTTCCTCGAGCGTCGTATCGAACGAGATGAGTGTCGCGAGGATGATGAGCGTCCCGAAGGGAACGATCTGAACGGTGTGGGCAAACACGACCGGCCAGAATCCTGACTGAATACCCACGAATCCGAAGAACATCGTCATCGCGACACCGACGACGATGAGAGGGATAATGAGCGGCAACGTCGCAACTGCCTGGAGCAGGAAGCGACCACGGAAGTCATATCGGCTGACACTGTAGGCGATGAGCAGCGAGAGAAAGATGCCCAGTGGCGTCGCTATCACTGCGACCTGTATCGTGGTGGTCAGCGCCTCGAGAGCTTGTGGGTTGTTGATGAACGAGATGTACCAGTCGACGGTCAGTGACTCGGGTGGGAACGAGAGTACCTCCCGCTGGGAGAAGGACATGAAACTCAGGACGAAAATCGGTGCCCAGAGAAAGAGTATTATAGCACCGACGATCGTTTTTCCGAGGTATCGCCCATAGTTATGAACGAACAGTTCGACCTGTGTACCGACCGTTCTAAACAGTCTGCCGGCTAACCCGCCGAATCCGCCGGAACGTGAACCAGTTTCGCGCTGTTTGGCCACACCACCGTCGGTGTGACCGCCGTCTCTGTCACTCATTGGTCTACCCCCTGCTGTTTGAACAGGTCTGTTCCGAGAAGCAGTGCGATCAGCATTGCCGTCACGACGAACAGTGATACGATGACCGCCAGCGCAGCACCGAACGGCCAGTTGAACGTCGAGACGAACTGATCTTCGATTGTCATGCCAATCATTACGTTGTCCGTACCACCGAGCAGTGCTGGTGTGATGAACGACCCGAACGTCGGAATTGCCACAAGGATGATCCCGACCACGATTCCGTTCATCGTCGTCGGGAGGGTAACCGTCAGGAACGTCTTTATCGGCCCCGCACCGAGATCCTTAGCCGCGTCGATGAGGTTCGGATCCATGTTCGTGAGTGATGCGTAAAACGGTAGCGTCGCGAGCGGCAGCCAGATGTATATAAAGCCGATAAGTACCGCCGTCTGAGTGTACAGAAGCCCGAGGGGTTCGCTCGTGATCGTGGTCCACATCAGCAGTGTGTCGAGAACGCCACCTGACTGGAGAATGTTCATCCAGGCATACATCCGGATAATGTAATTGGTCCAGAACGGCAGGATAACCAGTACGAGCAGCAACGTTGCTTTCTTCGAGAAACGAACGAGGCTGTACGCCATCGAATATCCCAGGATGGTGACGATAACAGTCGTTTGGATTGTAATGACCGTCGTTCTCCAGATGATACCGAGGTAGAGGTCCGTCGAGAGCGCCTGAGCGTAGTTGTCGAGTGTTAGGGATGCAGGTGGCATGTCCGACAAGAACGAGTACCACCCCATAATGAGAAGCGGGATGACGAAAATCGCCACCAGAAAAGTCACTGGAAGGGCGAGTAGGACGAACAGTCGAAGCCGTGGTCGGTCTCGGAGGTAGTTCGACGTCGCCCGGACGAGTTCGGTTACGCGGCCGACAGTTGGTTGGGCACCCGACATAAGTTAGTCCCCACCAGGGAAGGCGTACGCCTCCGTCCAAGACCCCGTCACTGTGACTTCGTCACCGATGTCGTATGGAGCCTCGTCTTCGACGGTCAGTCGCCCCTCGTCGGTCTGGATCATGAACGTCACACCATCGCCCTGGTAGATTCGGTTTTCCACAGTCCCCGCTATCTCCACGGTCTCACCCGATTCGACGCCGTTGGCAACCGACAACTGGCTGGGACGGATACAGACAGCCACCGTCTCTCCCTCGGTTATCATCGGGGCCTGTGAGGCTCTGATAGTCGTCTCGACTGTTGCACCGAGCAACTCGATCGTCGCCGTGTCGTCTACCACGTTTCGGACCGTTCCGGAGAACGTATTGACGTCGCCGATGAAATCAGCGACGAACTTCGAGACCGGGTCGTCGTACAGTTCTTCGGGAGTCCCTATCTGCTCTATCCGGCCGTCGTTCAACAGGATCATCCTGTCGGAGACGGCGACGGCTACCTCCTGATCGTGTGTCACGTACATGAACGTGATACCGGTCTCCGCCTGGATTCGTTGCAATTCGACTTGCATGTGCTGTCGGAGTTTTCGGTCGAGTGACGCCAGGGGTTCGTCGAACAGCACGATTTCTGGCTCGTTGACAATAGCGCGTGCGAGCGCGACGCGCTGTTGTTCGCCGCCGCTCAACTGTTCGGGCTTCCGATCACCGTATCCTCGGAGGTCGACGACCGAGAGCATCTCCTCGATGCGTTCCGTTCGTTCGGCTTTCGGGACGCCGCTCTGTTTGAGGCCGTAAGCGATGTTGTCCGCGACGGTGAGGTGGGGGAACAGCGCGAGGTTCTGAAAGACCATGTTGACGTCGCGGTGGAACGGTGGGACGCCAACGACGCTCTCACCGTTGAGAACGATCGTCCCCCCCGTCGGTTCTTCGAACCCTGCAATCATCCGGAGAATAGTAGATTTCCCCGACCCGCTGGGGCCAAGAACCGAAACGAATTCACCGTCTTCGATCTCGAAACTCGCGTCGTCGACGGCGACGAGTTCTCCGAACTCCTTTACCAGATTTTCAACAGTAACAATGGACATGGGTTAGCTAGCTGGGCGGTACTCTATGCTTTCACTTCGGTCCAAATTTCCACGTACTGGTTCTGGAGGTCGTCGTCTATCGGACCGAGGAACGTGAGCCGATCTTCGTACTCAACGTCCCACTTGAGGAAGTCGATCTCCTCCTGAGTGATTTCGCCAGCTTCCAGTTCGTCCGCGTAAAGTTCGTCCAGGTCCGTCCCTTCGGCCGGTGGTCGATAGCCGCTCTCGAAGAGCATGTTCTTGATGTTATCCGGGCGACACATCCAGTCGAGGAAGAACACCGATGCACGTGGGCTCGGACAGTCGGTCGGAATCAACAGATCGTCGGTCGCCATCCAAGAGCCCTCCTGGGGGACAGTGAAATTCACCGGAGCCTCATCCTGAAATCGCGCCGTGTAGGTCTGGCCGTCAAGTAGCGGTCCGACGACGACCTCTTCGTTGAGGAACATTCCTCGCGCCTGATTGAAATCCTCCCAGTAGGTGACGTTCAGTGGCTCTTGTTGTTCGAGCACCTCCTGGATCTCGTCGAAGTCGTCCGGGTCGGTGGGGTCCTGCCCCGTGTACCACGCACCGATTCCACATGCGACGACTGCGTCGTCCCACATGAACATCTCGTCTTCGAGACCTTCGTCCCAGAGAACGTCCCAAGAATCCGGTGGAGAATCGAAGTGCTCTTCGTTGTACGTCAGCGTCGGATACTGCGTGATCGTCTGTACCATCGCGTAAATGTCGCCGTCCCGTTCGTAGTGGTCCTCGACGTACTCTGTCGCGATTTCCGGGAGTGCTTCCCACGACTCCATTAGGTCCACGGGCAACGGCTCCGCGTACCCTTCCCGAATCGAGAGGTCCGTCCAGTACGGTGAAGACCCGACGTTGTCTATCTGGTGGTTACCGGCTTCCAGGCGGGAGTACCACTCGGACGCATCGGCGTATCCTTCGGTCGCCACGTCAACGTCGTACTCGTTCGTAAACTCCTCGACCGCCCAGTCACGATATCCTGGGTACCAGTTCCAGACGACGAGGTCGTCCTCGTACTCGGCCGGTGGAATAGACTCGACTTCTATCGGTCGGACGTACTCTGCATCGTTGTCGCCGAGACATCCGGCGAGGCCGGCGAGTCCGGCCGCCCCGAGTCCCTTTACCATAGACCGCCTGTCAACTGTGTTTTGTTCCCACATGTCTCACACCGTTTTTGACCCAGGTATAAATAAATTTCGCCGGTATGACCTTATCAGAACAACGCCCGTTCTGAGATGTTAGAGTGTCTGTGAAATGTGATGAAAGAGACGTATCGGGGGCCGACTGGAGCAACCCCCGATCAAAACGTCGTGTCCGATCCGATCGCTGGGTTTCTCTCGAGTGTCATCGATGGGTATTCAACACGGGAACGGCGGCGACCGTCCCAGCGACTTTTCGAAAGAACCCTCGTATTTGGATACCGCCTATTCTGCCGATCTACCGGTGCAGCTGTTAGGCAGGGCCACCGACAACGCGACAAAAGCCGTACGAATCGACGGACAGCAGTGTGCACGACGCGTTCCTCCGCAGGGATGGATCAGGGAGATAGCGCTGGTATCCGACCACAATGATTATACCGCCGTCGTTCGAGATTCGATTCGATGACGTCCGAACGGACTCTCAGCGTCCACTGGGACGAACTGTTTCTCACCCATCGACCGTCGAACGGCACGTACGAGTTTCCCGCCCGCGAGTGGCTCGCGATCGACGAACCCCACCCCGAACGACCGGAGCGGCTGTTGAACGTCAAATCGGCGATCGACCGCTGGCTCCCCGAACACGTCGAGTACCGATCGGTTACCCCGGCGACGGAGACACAGTTGACGGCCGTCCACGAGCCGGGGTACCTCGAGGGGATCCGGAACGCGTCCCGACAGGGGGGTGAACGCCTGACTGTGACCACCGAGGCGACCGAGAGCGCGTACAGGGCGTCGGCTACAGCAGCGGGGGCCGCCCGGGAAGCGGCGACGGAGACCCTCGAGGACGACGACGTCGTCCCGTACGCGATGATACGCCCGCCCGGACACCACGCACAGCCGGGGATGGCCGACGGCTATTGCTTCATCAACTCCGTCGCGGTCGCCGCAGAACACGCCCTGGACACCGGTCGTGCCGACAGCGTCGCCATCATCGACTGGGACGTCCACCACGGCAACGGCACCCAGGAGTGTTTTTACGCCCGCGACGACGTGCTGGTGATCGACCTGCACAACGACTTCGGGGTCTGGGGGCCGAACCACCCGCAGACGGGCGACGTCGACGAGCGGGGTGAGGGGGACGGGCTGGGGTACAACGTCAATATCCCGCTCCCGCCGGGAACCGGGGACGGCGGCTACGAGTACGCCTACGACCGTCTGATCGAGCCGGTCGTCTCGGCGTTCGATCCCGATCTGCTCCTCGTCAGCGCCGGACAGGACGCGGGCGTCGCCGACCCGGGCGGACGGAACCTCGTGACCAAAGACGGCTACAGATCGATCGCCGCGAGAACTCGAGCCCTCGCCGACGACCACGCCGGCGGCTCGCTGGCGATCGTTCAGGAAGGCGGCTACCAGCTCTCACACCTCGCGTTCGCCACGCTCGGCGTCCTCGAGGGGGCGATCGGCGTCGAGACGGAGCTAACAGATCCGTTCGGCGTCCTCGCCGAAAACGAGGAACTGGCAAAGGAGTGGATCGACACCGCCGCCGCGGCGTGTGGGGATCACTGGGACCTCCCGTGAACCCGTTCGAGCGCCGACGGCGGGACGGTCGGCGGTTCGGCGGGCTCGTTCGCACGTCGGGACGTGTTCGGGGCAACTCGTGCGCTCGGCGTGTCCCCCGTTCCAGCGCCACCACAGGAAAACCGTTATGTGAGGGTGGGTCTACGATAGACAACGGTAGCTATGAGGAGTAACACAGACGAGCCGACCGTCGTCGTGGTTGGTGGGGGAATAGCGGGGTGTCAGGCGGCGCGAGAGCTGGCCGCGGACCACTCCGTGATCGTACTCGAGCGCGACAACGTCGCCACGGGCGCAACCGGCGTCTCCGCCGGACTCATCGCGCCGACGCTCTTTTACGGCGATCGACCCGCCGTCGCAAACTACGCCAACGAGTTCGTTCGGCAGTTCGACGGGACGAACGGCTTCGAGTTCCACGAACGGGACCGTCTCGATTTCGTCGGGCCGACCGACCGCAACGAGGCGAAAGCGACTGCGACAGAACTGGCCGAACGGGGGTTTCCGGTCGCGTACCTCGAGGCCGCCACGGTCGCCGATCGCTACCCGCAGTTCGACGTCGACGGCTTCGACGGTGCCGTCCACTACGGGGACACCGGCTGGGTCGATCCCTACACGTACACAAACGCGATTCGAACGGCTGCCGAGGACGCGGGGGCGACGGTCGAGGCGGGCGTCACGGCCACGAACGTCACGACGGACGAGTCGGGTGTGACCGGCGTCGAAACCGTCGAAAACGGGCACTACCCCGCCGATGCCGTCGTCCTCGCCGCCGGCTGGCGAACCCCGGAGTTGCTTCCCGACGGGGCCGCCGTTCCGGCCCGGCCGTACCGGACCCAGTGTATCGTGTTGCGTCCCGAGTCGCCGCTCGCCGACGATTTCCCGCTCGGTCGCGTCGGCGACGAACACCTCTACTTCCGACCGGAACACAACGGCGACCTCCTGATCGGGGGCGCTCACGAACCGATTTCGGACCCCCTCTCGGCGTCGGCCGACGCCGACGAGTCGTTCAAACTCGAGGTCGCCGACTTCGTCCCCTCGGTGATCGACGGCTTCGACGGTGCCGGATTCGTCAACGGGTGGAGCGGTGTCGACACCGCCTCGCCCGACACGCGACCGATAATCGGGCCCCCGCCGGGCGGACCGGACGGGCTGATCGTCGCGACCGGATTCAACGGGCTTGGGGTGATGGCGTCGCCGGTCGTCGGCCCCGTCGTCCGCCATCACGTGACCGACGCCTCGATCGAGTTCTCCCCGGACGTGTTCGACCCCGCCCGTTTCGATTCCCTCGAGAACGGCTTCGAGTACGTCTCGACCTCCGAGATCTAATACTACTGGACAAAACGGTTTACTCGTGTCCCACGGGAACACTTATACTGGTCGAACCGAAACGGCATGTATGAGCCTCGAGAACGAGAACAGACACTTCCGTCGACTCCGCGAACAGACACCGACGAGTCAGTCGTTTCACGAGCGGGCTCGAGACGTGACGCCGCTCGGCGTCGAGTCCAACGTCCGTTCTGTCGATCCGTACCCGTTTTACCTCGGCGAGGCGGACGGCTCGTACGTCTACGACGTCGATGGCAACGAGTATCTCGACTTTCTGATGGGGCTGGGGCCGGGAATCCTCGGTCACAACTACCCCGACGTCGTCTCCCGCGTCAAGTCACAGATCGATGCGTGCGGGAGTATTACGGCGATCCCGCAGACGGTCGCTATCGAGGTGATGGAGCAGATCGAGTCGATGACGCCGAGCATCGAGACGGTCCGTCTCGCAAACAGCGGAACCGAGGCGACGATGCACGCGATCCGCGTCGCTCGCTCGTACACGGGCAACTCGAAGATCGCCAAACCGGAAGGTGGCTACGCCGGGACACACGATTACGCCCTGCAGTCGGTATCGGCGTCCGAGGAGGCGCTGGGTCCCGAGGACGACCCCGAGACGGTCCCCTACGGAACCGGCATCCCGGACGCTATCAGCGACACCGTCGTCGCGTTCCCGTTCAACGACGAGGAGGCGACCGAGCGAATCCTTCGTGAGCACGCCGATGACCTCGCGTGTGTTATTCTCGAGCCGGTGATGGCGTCCTGTGGCGTCCTCCCACCCCAAGAGGGGTACCACGAGTTCCTCCGGGAGCTGACCGAGGAACTCGACATCGTTCTGATCTGGGACGAGGTGATGACCGGGTTCCGGCTCGGTCCCGAGAGCGCACAGGGCCGATTCGGCATCACGCCCGACATGACGACGCTCGCCAAGATCGCCGGCGGCGGCTACCAGCTCGCCGCCTTCGGCGGCCGCGAGGAGATCATGGCGGAACTCGAACCACCGGCGGATAACCCGGACGACATGTGGAAACGGTCCGCGTTCCACGGCGGGACCTACAACGGCCACCCCGTCTCGTGTGCGGCGGGACTCGCCACCCTCGAGGTACTCGATGAGGAACCGGTGTTCGAGACCATCGAACCCCTCGCCGAACAGCTCTTCGATGGGTTACAGGTCGCCGCGGACGAAGCCGGCGTCGACGCCAGTGTCCAGTACGTCGGATCGATGGGGACGCTGTTTATGATGGACGAGGCCCCGACGACCCAGCGCGAAACGTGGCACGCCGACGCCGACCTGTTCCGGGACTGGTGGTTCGAAGCCGCCGCGAGCGGCGTCTTATTCGGCAACGACGATCAGTACGAGCGGTTTTTCACGTCCTACACTAGCACCGAAGAACAGATCGAGTTCGCCCTCGAGGTCGCCGAAGACGCGTTCCGACGCGTCGCATAGGAGCTGGCGACCCTCCGGTTTCCGTCGTAGTTTTGGCTGCATCGCACCGTCCCGGCCTCCATCACAGGCGTGTGCCGAAAAACAGGGTGTAAGCCAGTTAGGATTCTTGTTTATGCGCGAGCATCGGTGCGACCTCTTTGAACGCCTCGAGGTGGCGGTCGACGTGTTCGGCCTCGTGTTGGACGCTTATCGTCCACTGCTGGGAGGCGTCGTGGGGGTGTGGAAGCACCCCGTGCTCGAGCATGGCGAACCAGTAGTTTTCGTGGAACTCGCCGTCGACGTGTTCGTCGAAGTCCCGGTAGTTGGTGATCTCCTCGTCGGTAAAGAGGACGATGCCCTGGGAGTTGACCTGTTCGACGTGGCCGACGAGACCGGCGTCGGCCATGATCTCCTCGTAGCCGGACGCGAGTCGCTCGCCGAGTGCGTCGACGTGGTCGTAGGCGTCCTCGGTGAGGACTTCGTTCAACACGGTCGTCACCGCCCGCAAGACGAGCGGGTTACCGTTGTAGGTGCCGTAGTGGGCGGTGCCGGTTTCGATCTCGCGCATGATCTCCTCGCGGCCGCCGAACGCGCCGACGGGTGTGTTCCCGCCGATGCTCTTGGCCATCGTCACCAGGTCGGGTTCGACGCCGTAGTACTCCGTCGCGCCACCCGGTGCGACCTTCACGCCGGTCTTGACCTCGTCGAAGATGAGGACGACGTTGTACTCATCACAGAGCTCGCGCAGTCCCTGCAGGAACTCGCCGTGTGGCTGGGTGACGCCGACGTTCATCACGATCGGTTCGATGATCAGCGTCCCGATCTCGGTCGCGTTCTCCTCGAGGATCGACTCGATGGCGTCGAGGTCGTTCCACGGGGCGATCTCGACGGTGTCGGCGATCACCTCGGGAACGCCCTCGCTCTCGATTACCGTCGTCGGCTGCTTTGGGTGTCCGAGCTTGTGTGCGGGAACCGACTTGCTCAGTAACACGTAGTCGTGGACGCCGTGGTATGCACCCTCGATCTTGAGGATCTTCTCGCGTCCGGAGTACGCTCTGGCGAGCCGGATCGCGTGCATCGTCGACTCCGTACCGCTGTTGGTGAACCGAACGAGGTCGATCGGCTCCCAGCGGTCTTTGAGCGCTTTGGCGGCCTCCCCGAGCAGTTCGTGTGGATGGGTAAACAGCGTCCCGTCCTCGAGTTGATCCCGAAGCGCAGCGCTGACGGTGGGGTGGTTGTGGCCGACCATGCCTGCGCCGTTGT
>LKNC01000034.1 GCA_001564255.1 Natrialbaceae archaeon Tc-Br11_E2g1 | reverse complement strand
TTTTCGCCAGGTTCCGTGGCTTATCGATCGACCGCCCCTGCAGGTCCGCGATATGGTAGGCAAACAGCTGCAAGTAGACGGTCGCCACGATCGGCGTCAGGTCACCCAGCGGGGAGACCTCGAGGGCAACGTCTACCGTTCCGGGGTCGACCGTCCCGTCGGTCACGCCGATCGCGGGCGCACCGCGGGTCTGTGCTTCGGCGAGGTTGTTTAGCGTCTCTGCTGGCCTTGTTCCCTCGGTCAACACAGCCAGAACCGGTGACTCGTCGGTCACCAGCGCCAGCGGCCCGTGTTTCAACTCGCCGGCGGCGAAGCCTTCGGCGTGGTCGTAGGCGATCTCTTTCAACTTGAGTGCGCCCTCGAGGGCCACCGGATACCCCAGCTGCCGGCCGACGAAGAAGTACGCCCGCGAATCGACGAAGCGCTCGGCGGCCTCGAGGACGGCCGATTCCTCGTCGAGCACTTGCTGGACCGCCCCGGGTAATCCACGCAGATCCTCGAGAACGTCCCTGGCGCTGGCCGCCGAGAGCGTCCCCCGTTCGCGTCCCACCGCAACGGCGAGCAGTGCAAGCGTCGTCACCTGTGAGGCGAAGGTCTTCGTCGCCGCGACGCCGATCTCCGGCCCTGCACGGATAAACAGGCTCTCGTCGGCCTCGCGAGTTACCGTACTCCCCAGCGTGTTCGTCACCGCGAGCGTGTGAACGCCGGCACCGTTCGCCCGCCGGAGCGCACTCAGCGTGTCGGCGGTCTCCCCACTCTGGGTCACCGCGACACAGAGCGTCCGCCACGGATCACGGCCGCCGTCGAAGTCGTACTCGCTCGCCAACTCCGCGGAGGCTCGGACATCGGCGTACGCCTCGAGCAGCCCTGCGGCATATTCGGCGGCGTAGTAGGAGGTGCCACAGGCGATCAGCTGTACCTCCTCGAGGGAGTCGAGAAAGCCCTGTGGAAAGTCGACGTCGAGGTCCGCCATTCCGCGGTCGAGATCGATCCGTCCCGAGAGGGTCTGGCGCAACGCCGAGGGCTGCTCGTGGATCTCCTTTAACATGTAGTGGTCGTACCCGCCTTTCTCGGCGGCGTCGGCCTCCCACTCGACGGTTTCGACGTCGTAGTCGATGGGGTCGCCGTCGCGATAGACCGCCACCTCCCCGTCCTGGACGTCGACGACGTCACCGTCCTCGAGGTAGGTCACGTCGCGGGTGTGCCCGAGGAAGGCCGTCACGTCACTCGCGAGAAACGCCGACTCCTCGCCGTGACCGACGACCAGTGGACTCTCGTGGCGGGTCGCGACGATCCGATCGGAGCCCGCACGCACCGCCGCGATGGCGTAACTGCCCTCGAGGCGCTCGACGACGGCCTCGAGCGCCGACAGCAGGTCGTGGCCGCCCTCGAGTTCGCCTTCGAGGAGATGGGGGATCACCTCGGTGTCGGTATCGCTCGTGAACGTCCGGCCCTCCGCCCCGAGTTGTGCCCGTAACTCCCCATAGTTCTCGACGATGCCGTTGTGGACCACCGCCACGTCTCCGCCTTCCCCGGTGTGGGGATGAGCATTGGCGTCCGTCGGCGGTCCGTGTGTGCTCCAGCGGGTGTGGCCGATCCCACAGGTCGCCGCGACGTCCGGGACCTCGAGTTCGCCGACGTTCCCCTCACACTTCTCGACGGTCACCTCCCCGTCGACGAGTGCCACGCCGACGGAGTCATAGCCCCGATACTCGAGGTTCTCGAGCCCGCCGTGGACGATCGATCCAGCCGCCTCCTCACCGACGTAGCCGACGATTCCACACATGTTATCCCCTCCGTACGATCGCGTCCGATTCGATTCGCCCGCCGAGGCTCACGCCGTGGGCGACCGTTGTGCCATCACCGACGACCGTCCCGGGTTCGACCGTCACGCCGCCGCCGAGGGTCGCGTTGTCCCCGACGACGCCGCCGAAGTCGACGTCCTCGTAGACCTCGCCGTCGACGACGAGCGTCGCCGCCCCGCCGACGATGGTCGCGTTCGCCCCGACACGGGCGTTCTCCGCGACGACCGCGTCACGAACCACTGCCCCGGATTCGACGACGGCGTCCGGGAGCACGACCGCGTTCGAGAGGACGGCGTTGGGTTCGATCGTGGCGTTCGCACCGATCGACGTACTGCCCCGGATCGTGGCGTTCGCGCCGATCTGGACGTCATCGCCGATGGCCACGTCGTCTGCGACTGCAGCCGTCTCCGGGAACCCCTCGCGGCCACAGTCGCCGACCACCGCGGCGTTGACCGTGAGGATATCCCAGAGGAAGGAAACGTCGAGCCACGTCCCCTGATAGCGGACGACGCGAACCGACCGATCGTCGGTGAGGTCGTTGAGCGTCGTCGTGATCGCGAGTTCGCCGGCATCCGTCGGCGTCTCGCGGACCCGCTCGAAAATCCCCTCGTCGAAGCCGTAGACGCCGGCGTTGATCAGCTCCGAGGCGACCGGCGTGATCGGCTTCTCGATAATTCTCTCGAGGGTGTTTCCCTCGAGTTCGACGACGCCGTAGGCACTCGAGCGCCTCGAGCGCGTCACCGAGATAACGGGGCCGTCGCCGTCACCGAGTTCGTCCCGAACGTCCTCGATCAGCGAGGCGTCGACGATCCGGTCGCCGTTGAGCACCAGAAAGTCACCGTCGACGGCGTCCTCGGCTTGCAACACGGCGTGACCAGTGCCCAGTTGTTTCTCCTGGACGACGTACTCGATCTCGACGCCCCAGTCGTCACCGTCGCCGAAGTGGTTCCGGATCCGTTCCTGTCGGTAGCCGACGACGAGGACGATCCGCTCGATACCGGCCGCCGCGATCGCTTCGATGACGTACTCGAGTAACGGCCGGTTCGCCACGGGGACCATCGGCTTCGGCCGCCGGTTCGTGAGCGGGTCGAGCCGGCGTCCCTCGCCAGCTGCGAGAACCACGGCCGACACGTCGTCGTTCATGAGCGATATGTTGCGTGTAGACACTTGAATACGTTACTGAACGTGAAACGATTGTCCTGATCACGGGTCACTTGCTTAGCAGGACTGTTATTCGGCTCGAGTCGGCGACTCCGAGGAGGACGCAGCCGACTCCGTCGACCCCTCGTCGTCACCGTCAGTGTGTGTTCTCGACCGCCGATCGACTCCATCGGCCTGCTCCGGCGGCGCCGGTGGTTCGAACGCAGCGGCCACCACCCGTACCGTCCGCGTTTCCAGTAGTTCCTCGAGACTCCGCCTCGAGCGCATCCCGAGCAGTCCGATCACCGCAAAAAGCAAGTGAGCGACCGCGAGCGCCGGTGTGAGCACGCCCGTGACGGCCGTACCGAGAGTACTGAGTACGACCACCGGGAGAAAGAGGAGACTCACGGTTCGGATCGGGCGGGCACGAACCCGCGTTGTGAGGGCCTGCCCGACAGCGCCGACACTCGAGGTTGGAAGGCTGGCCACGGCTGTAGTAATCACCCTGTCCAGAACCGACAGCATGGGACCAGCCGTCCGCGTCTCGCGGAGGTCAATCACGATGACGTCCGGTTCGGGTTCGGAGGTGAGCCACCGATAGACGACCGAGCCAGTGATATACCGGCGAAGCGACCTGGTACGTCCGGTAACTCGGGCGCGATCCACCGCGGTCGTCAATCGACTCGCTCGAGTTCGGCTCTCGAGGCCGGCGAGACGGCGACCGATTATCGACCTCCCGACCACCGTTTGAAACCCGCCTCGAGGCTGTTCGGAGGTATCGCCCCCTGGCGACTCGGTCGTCTCGCTCACAGCGGCGGTCCCCCCTGTCCGTTGTCCCCTTTTGCTCGGTAGTCGGTCGAACACTCTCGAACGCCCGGCTGCGGTTTTGAGTCGAGCGATCGCTCGCCGAACGAGCGAGACGGCCACCGATCCGTCGCGAGCGTGTTCGAACATCTACCCGTCGACGTTCAGTGTCGTGACGGTCCCGTCGACGCTCATCGTACCGAAGTCGAGGAAGACGTCGTCACCCTCTCTCAGTGAATCCCCGTGGAACCGGATCCCCGAGTCGGTTTCGACGGTTCGCAACTCGACGGTGAGTCTGACGTCCTTGTTCGTGGGGTGCTCGCGGAGGTGGATGTCCCCGTCCTCGCTCTCGAGGACGATATCTGCAGGCCGTGTGTCGACCGACTGAATCGTCGCGAGGGGCTCCCCGCGAACGGTCTCGGTCATGCCGTCGTCGAGGCCGTTTGCGACGTCGGGATCGACGTTCTCGAGTTTGAGTTCGACCGTCGTGTCCTCGGCTTCAGCGTCTATCTCGGTCGCCCCTCGGCGAAGAATCTCGCCACTGACCGAGTACGTGTCGAACTCGAGTTCCAGGGTGTTGCCAACCGAGAGCGGTTGGGCAGCGAACATCGGCGTTGAATCGTGCTGGAAGGTTTCGAGGTCGACACCGAGGTGGAGGCGATACTGATCGTCACCGACTGGATACGGCTGGACACGTTGGACGGTTGCGACTGTGTCCGACCCCGCTTCGACGGTGTCGCCCTCGGAGATTTCGTCCGCGGTATTCGCCGAAACGGTGGACTCAAGCAGAACCGGCGTCGTCTCGACATTCAGGTCTGTCGTCCCTCGACGAAGCACCTCACCACTGAACGAGTACGCGTCAAGATCGAGTGTGAGCTCGTTTCCGATCGAGACCGATTGGTCAGCGAACGTTGGCGTCGACCCACGCTGTAAGGTCTCGAGATCGATCCCGAGACGGATGCGATACTCTCCGTCACCGACCGGTTGTGACTGGACGGTTTGCACGACCGCGATCGTCCCCGACCCAGCCTCGACCGTATCGCCCTCGCTGATCTCATCGATGGTGTTCGCAGAGACGGTCGACTCGAGCAGAACTGGTGTCGTCTCCACGTTCAGTTCAGGGCCGTTCCGGTCGAGACTCGTCACCTGACCGTCAGCGACGTACTCGTCGGTTTCGAACTCGAGGTCGTCACCGACGCGGAGCCGGTCTCCAGCGAACTCGAATATCGGATCGTCGTCCTCCCGTTCGATGCGTTCGCCGTTCACCTCGACGCGAACGATGACCTGTGTGTCGCCGTTTTCGTCGTCTCCGCTGGCTGTGGTGACGTACACGTCGGTCACCGTGAGATTGTGACCGAAGCCGTCGATCGGCATCTCATCGCCCGCTTCGATGCGATCGACGACGTAATCGGGCTGTGTGCCCAGATCCATCGTCGCGTGTCTCGTCTCCGGTTCACCACCGTCTCCGAGAACGCCGACGACCGCGATGCCGGCGACGACGATCGCGAGGATCAGGAGGACTGCGAGCGCATCGATAACGTTGACGGCGCCAAAGAGATTGCCGTCGTCGTCGATTAGCTGCATAGATCACCCAGTACGAACATTACGAAATGAATCCGATCGATGAAATATAGATGTTGTCATCTTTGCTCTGTCGTGTCGGCTGTGGCCGTCCGTTCTCGTTTCGTCGTCACTGCGTGGGGGCCTCGAGTGTGGCCTCTCGTTGTCCCTGCAGGTGCTCTTCGGCGGCGTCCCGGTCCTCGGGATAGCCGATATCGGAGCGCCAGCCATCGAGACGGATCGCGTCGATGGTGTGCCCGGACTGGATCAGGAGGTCGATCGCCTCGCTGATCTCGTATTCGCCACGATCGGACGGCTGAACGAGATGGCAGGCGTGGAAGATCGCCGGCGTGAACGTGTAGAAGCCGGTCATGACGAGATTCGACGGCGGGTCGTCTGGCTTCTCGACGACGTCGGTGATCTCGCCGTACTTGTTGGTGTCACAGACGCCATACCGGGAAGCCTCCTCCCAGGGGACTTCTTCGACGAGGAACGCGGCGTCCGCGCGTTGTTCTTGCTGTCGGTTGACGACGTCACTGAGGTTCGCGTTGAAGACGTTGTCCCCCAGAATGAGCATGAAGTCGTCGTCGATGTGGTCTTCGACGGTCAGGAGGGCGTGAGCCAGCCCCTTCTGTTCGCGCTGGTGAGTGTAGGTGATCGGGACACCCTGGAAGTCGTCACCGTAGTGTTCGATGATCTGCTCTTTTTCGTAGCCAACGACGACGAGCAGTTCCTCTGCGCCGAGTTCGACGACCTGTTCGAAACAATGCGTGAGGATCGGTTTCCCATCGACTTCGACCATCCCCTTCGGTTTGTCGTCGGTCAACGGCCGCAGCCGCGTTCCCTTCCCGGCCGCGAGTACGACAGTGTGCATACTCTCATCGAGTATCTTCAACCGTGATGAAATTTTTCGTTTATTGGAGAGTTTCGATCTCGAGTCGAACCTCGACGTAGACGGGCTAGGAAGTTTCGCTGTATCGACGGTCGAGCAGCCAGACGACGGCGGCGGCCGAGAGGCTCACCACGAGAACGGCAGGGTCCGAGGAGACGTACAGATTTGGCGACGGGTGGCGATACCAGGTGAACGGGTACAGCCATGTGGCAGCGTCACCGTCGGCGTACATCTTGGCTGCGTCGACGAGCAGGTGAGAAACAGCGCCAGCGAGGAGCACGCCGAACGCACGCCGGTGTTCGTCGGCGAAACACAGTGCCCCGATCCCGGCGAGAATGAGTACCCCACCGAGAGTGTGGAGTCCGTCGAGATCAAAGGGGACCCCGAGTGTGGCTTCGATTGCGGTTTCGGAGACGACTATGGAGAGGCGATTGAGATCGGGGAGGAGCGAGCCGATGATCCCGACTGCGATCCAGCGTTTTGTGAGCCACTCGAGTCGCCAACTCGCGATCGTGAAACACACGTACGCGATGAGAACGTGTGAGAGCAATTCAGCCATCGTCGGTCACCCCCGACTTTCGTGGCTCAAACGCGAGTCCACGGATGTTTATTCGCCAGTGTCGGAAGAAATAGCCAACTGCGAGTACACCACCGAGTGCGGAGACGACGTACTTGTAGATGGTCGCTGTCGGTGAGGGGTCGACGACGACCGTTTCTTCGGGTGTCATCGTTCGATCCCCCTCGAGGACGCCGTAGACCTGGACGATCCCACCTGGTTCGACCGACTCCTCGACGCCGTAGGCCTCGAGCTCGAGGACGACCTCGTTGGCGTCGTTGGTGACGTGGATCGTGATGGCGTCGGGTTCGGTGGTCTGGACTTCACCGAACAACAGGATCTGTTCACCGACGTAGGCGTCGACGTCGCCCTCGAGTTGGTCTCCTGATGGGTGTGGCCAGTTCTCGTCGTACGTTGTGCCGTGGTGGACGGCGAGGCCGCCAGCGACGACTAGAAGGACGACGAGCAGTGTCAGGCGAACCGCGACGTGCATCATCCACGTGGATACGTGTTCGTCACTTGGTCGTTTCGTTCTTTCAGTGTTCTTGTCCCGGCGAAGTCACCGTCAACTCAATCAGTGTGAAAATGTATGTACTCACATGACCGTCCGCAAACGGAAGGTTGGCGACCGAGGGCAGGTCACGATTCCCAAGGAACTCCGCAAACGTCACGGCATTGAGAGTGGTGATGAAGTCGAATTCATCGAAGTAAACGATGAAATCCTAATTAGGCCATCGACTGGCAAGGAGCGACTCGCTGAAGGCTATCGGAAGCGAGCTGAACGCTCACGAGAACTGGCCGAAGAAATGGAGGAGGTATCATCAGAAGCAACCCAGCGTCTTGGAGACGCACCAGATTGGAGTGAATGACCGCATACCGGCGAGAAATACCTTGAGAGCTGAAAAGACGATGAGTGCCGCGAGAGTGGTGCGTGTACCGAATACAGTATGCTAGGGTGCGGAGATACTTCCCCGACAGGACAATATAAACCATCTTGTAGCTCCACTCGCCAACATCACTCCAATGGAAGCGTTCGTCTCCCTCGCACTCATCGAGTTGGGGGAACTCGTCGTGGCGATTCTCGCTGGCATCGTCCAGGGGATCGTCGAGTGGCTGCCGGTCTCGAGTCAGGGGAACCTGGCACTGTTTCTGACGATCGTCGGGACGAACCCCGACATCGCCCTTCAGTTGGCGCTGTTCTTGCAGGTTGGGACGACGCTCTCGGCGGCAACCTACTACCGTGAAGATATCATGACGGCGGTCCGATCAGCCCCGGGATGGCGACCCGATTCAGCCTACGACGGCCATAACGCAATCACCTCCTACATCGTGATCGCCTGCCTGATGACCGGGCTCGTGGGGATTCCGCTGTATATCTTCGCGGTGGATCTCGCCGGCCAGCTCACCGGTGGCGTGTTCATCGCGGTCATCGGCGTGTTGTTGATTCTGACTGGCATCTTGCAGCTTGCACTCGAGGGCGTCTCGATGGGCGTCAAAGAGGATCCAACGTTGCTCGATTCGATTCTGGTTGGTGCAGTGCAGGGCATTGCAATCTTGCCGGGGATTTCTCGTTCCGGCGTGACGACGAGTGCGCTGTTGTTCCGCAGGTACGATCCCTCGAGTGCGTTCCGGCTCTCGTTTTTGTTGTCGATCCCCGCGAGTCTCGGTGGGGCTGGGCTCACTGTGGTGGGTGCGGGTGGGCTTCCCGGCATTAGTCTCGAGGCGGCGCTTGCGGCGCTTGTGGTCAGTGCGCTCGTGGGTTATCTGACGATCGATGCGCTGATGCGGATCGTCGACCGTGTTCCCTTCTGGGTGGTGTGTTTCGGCCTTGGTGGGCTCGCCATCGTCGGTGGGGGCGTCGTGTCGGTAGTCGTGTAAGGTGACCGCTTATGACCTGCGGACACGATGACCGGCTTCGTCAACTGTCACCAGTGCGTCACGAACCACCGGCGGTGTGACGTCGAACGGCTGGTTGTGTATCGTCTCCTCGTCATCACAGGCCGCTTTTGCGACGATGTCGAGATCGGATCGATCCGGGTCGTCAAGCCCGATCTCCTCGAGCGTTACGGGGAGGCCCAGATCGAGCGAGAACGTGATGTACTCCTCGATAAACTCGTCATCACGGCCCTCGAGAACGAGCTGTGTGATCGTCCCAATGTTTACTTTCTCGCCATGGGTTGCGTCGTGAGTCGCTTCGAGTTGTGTCAACCCGTTGTGGATCGAGTGGGCCGCTGCGAGCCCACCGCTCTCGAACCCGAGCCCGCTGAGGAGCGTGTTTGCTTCCGTGACAGCCTCGACGCTTTCGGTAACCACATCGGAATCCACAGCATCGAGGGCGCTGAGGCCGTGGTCACACAGCGTCTCGTAACAGAGACGGGCGAGGCTGTGTCCTGCCCGAGTGGGTTTCCCGCCGACCACGTTGTCTCCGTGTGATTGGTACGTCGCGTCGGCCTCGAACCAGGTCGCAAGGCCGTCGGCGATTCCCGATCGGAAGAACCGGGCCGGTGCTGTGGCGACGATCTCGGTGTCGACGAGCACCAGATCGGGATGGTCCGCATAGAACCAGTACTCCTGAAACTCGCCGTGCTCGCTGTAGATGACCGACAGTGCGCTCGTCGGCGCATCTGTCGAAGCAACTGTTGGCATCGACACCATCGCCCCGCCAGCCTGTTCGCGGACCGCCTTCGCGGTGTCCAACGCTTTCCCACCGCCGGCCCCGATAACGATGTCAGCCTCTCGTTCGGCGGTGGTCTCTGCGAGCCGCGCAATCTCGTCCTCCGAAGATTCACCGTTGAATTCCGCGGATGACGCCTCGATGCCGGCGTCTTCCAGACTATCACGTACGTCGTCCTCCACGAGATCCAGAACCATCCCGTCCGCGATGAGTAGTGCCGTCTCGCCGAGGGAGGCGGCGTGGTCTCCGATTTCCGCTGTCACTCCACGTCCTTGTACATACGCGGCCGGGGATTTGTATACCGTCGGCATAATTTACCTACAGCGAGTACATTCGGCGACAGCATCATAATATCGATCCTCAATCAAATATGATAATGATTGCCTTCGTATATTGACGGCACTCGCGCTGTTGTTTGTATAGATCGTTTCAGGCACAGGTATATTTGTTGAGAGTATCATCGCTCTTTTGTGGTTTCCTCGCTTTCAGGTTCGGCTGATCGGCCCTGTGTTGAGCTGTTCGAGTATCGGGACGAATCTCGCGTACGGCTCGATGGCATACCAGCCGAGGCTGAGTGTGACGCCGAGGGCGTTGATCGCGACGTCGGTAAGTGAGGCGACGCGTTCGGGGTGGAATAGCTGTCCGAACTCCATGAGTGCGCCATAGCCGGTGGCCAGGGCGAAGACGAGGATGGCTTTGTTCGTAGTCGAAAGGTCGTAGTCTGTGAATGCATAGGCGAGAGTGAGGGCGAGTGTGGCGTAGGCGAGCGCATGTCGTTGCTGTGCTGGATGAGAGAAGTCGATGAGAGGGACGGTGACAGTCTTGACTGGGGTCTCTGTCTCGGGAGTGGTTGTGATTGCGAGTGATGTCTGTGGAATGGTTGGTGGTGTCGTGATGAGCGACCAGTAGCCGATGAGGGCGGCGACGGTGAGTACTGCCCCCCATCGAATCGGCCGTGGTAGCAGTGGGAGGCGAAGTGACACTGCTGGCGGATTTTCCGCTGGTCAGTATAGTAACGGAGTCGTTGGGATGGGCGCTGTTTGTGGCAGGGGGTGCCTACGGGCCTCGAGGGCGCGAGATCTGCGAGCGACGGTCTAGATAGAGATGTGAGAGTACGTTTCGTGTGCTTTCCTTCCCGGTTAGACCGACGCCGCAAGGAGAGGGAGAGTAGATTTCGTGTGCTTTCCTTCCCGGTTGAACCGGCGCTGCGAAGAGGAAGAGAGTACGTTTCGTGTGCTTTCCGTCCCGGTTGAACCGGCGTTGCGAAGAGACGGAGAGTAGATTTCGTGTGCTTTCCTTCCCAGTTGGACCGACGCTGCGAAGAGGAAGAGAGTAGATTTCGTGTGCTTTCCTCACGTCATTTGCTCAAGTTCGGCTCGCGTCTCGAGGACAATTGTCGGATCGAGGTCCAGCTCGTACTCGTAGTATTGGCCACCGCTCAGTCCCTTGTTGCGCTCGTGGCGAACGAGGAACCCGAGCATATGCAGATCAGAGAGGTGATCCTGAACGCTCTTCAGTGTCGTCAGCGGGGACGCTCCATACGCATCTGCGACCTGTTCGTACTTTTTCTGGATGGTTTTCGACCGGACGGGGACCTCTCTTTGCTCTTCGAACTTTGCGACGGTCTCGAGGATATACTGAGCGTGTTCGGTCTGGTCGCGAATTTTGTTCTGCAGCCGTCCACGCTGGACGCGAATGCGGGCTTCATCGATATGATCGTCCGTGACTACCTCCTCTCCCGTTCGCTCAGCGATCTCCGCACCGACACGAAGAAGATCGATCGCTTGTCGAGCGTTGCCCATATCCTGTGCCGACAGCGCGGCGGCTTTCGCGATCGCCGAGATGTCACAGGCACCATCGATGAACGCTCGTTCAGCACGGTGGTCGAGAATCGTCTGAAGCTCTCCTGCATCGTACGGGCTGAATGAGATTTCGGTCTCCATCAGCGTATCTTTGACTTTCGGGGATAGCGACTGACGGAACGTGTAGTTGTTGCTGATCCCGATGATTCCGATCTGTGCGTCAGTAACGTGTCCATTGGACCGCGCTCGAGGGAGTTCATACAGGAGTGTATTGGCGTCATCCAGATGGTCGATTTCGTCAAAGACGAACAGATGAGTACCTCCAAGCCGATCGAGTTGCTGATACAGTTCGTCGAAGGCATCTCCAGTACCGAGGCCACGCTTGGGAAATTTACTGGCGCTGTCCGGAAACAGATCATTGACTAATCGTCGAACGACCATGAACAATGTCCTGCCGTTGCAGTTGATCTCGTGGATATGCAGCTCATCTGCCTCTTCTCGGGTCTTGACCTCAGACTGTAGTTCCTCGAGCATATACGTCGTCACAGCTGTCTTCCCAAGTCCCGCCTTTCCGTACAAGAAGATGTTCTCTGGCTCCCGTCCAAAGAGAACGTCCTGGAGTGCATGGCTGTACGCGTCGATCTCTTCATCGCGCTCGAGGATCGTCTCCGGTTGGTAGCTCTCACTGAGAACGGATTTGTCTGAGAAAATTCGTTCTGTGGCCCCACTGAATGGACTCGACATTTCTCACTCTCACGCAGACATCAGCGATATATAAAACCACCTTTCGTCAGCTTCGTATGCTTTTACTCGAGTAGACATTTCTCTCCACTATCTCCGCGTAACTACTCGACACAGCTCCCGTTAGTGACCGCCTTCGAGTAGCAAAAGCACACGAAATCTACTCTCTGTCTTCTCGTCGCGGGGTCAGTCATGGGGAAAGCACACGAAATCTACTCCGTCACGCTTCATCATCCGTCAGACTCGGATGTGGCTCCTCAGGAGCGTGCTCTTTCCATTCTTCACTATCCTCCGCGCCGAGTTGCTCGTTGAACAGCGCAGTTGCACGGGCGTACCCGTCGTGATTCTCGAGACGTCGGTCGTCAGCCGTTACGGCCCAATACGTTCCCTTGTGTTCGACCAGGTCACGGTTCTTTAGCCGTGTCAGCGCAGTGCTTACGCTCCCTTCGCTAAGGCCCGTTTGTCGGGCGATTTCTTGGGCCTTGAACGCTTGATCGTCGTTGGCGACGAGGAATCCGAGCACCTGATCCGTCGTCGATAACCCTTCGAGCTCTTCTTCACTCGATCGTTCGAACGTCTTTCTGTCAATTGACATCGTTGCACGTTAGTAGCGTGCGTTTCGTTATAGATGTTATTGCTGTAAGCACCGTAAGCCAGTGAACGCACTGTGGACATGGCGATGTTGGCGGTGTCGGCCTCGAGTCTGGTTACTGTTCGTCGAACAGCGAACGCGCTCGCCTGACGTAGCTGTTCGTTTCCCAGCTTCGAGCGCCACTAATGTCGTGGAGAAGTGCGTGCGCTTCGTCTGCTGTCATCCGATCAGTCCGAACGAACACCGAGAGGAGTGTTGGAGTCGTCACAAGCCGCGTATCGCGTAACAAGGCATGAATCAAGCCGAGGCGATTGAACTCATCGCAGAGAAAGAGTGCAGCGTCGATTTCGCTCGCGAGCGTGACTGCGGCGTTCTCACCGTCGTCAAGCGGAAACGCAGCGTCGAGATTGACCGATCGGAGCGTCAGTTCATCAGTTCGGTCCAGAACTGCGGTTGCAGCTCGACCGTGATCGTCATCGTAGGAAGCGATCTCTCGAAGTTCCTCAAGAACTTCCTCTGGAAGAACGACGTCGTAGACTTCCAGACAGAGCGAGAGTGGGTCCGGGACGGACTCCGTGGCGATTCCGAGGCCCACCAGTGCGGACGTGTCTGCGACCAGTCTCGACATCTATAAATCGGCGACCTCGTCGACGAAGTCGTCGTCTAACTGTTGTTTCAGCACCCGGAAGTTGGCGGCTTCTTCTGCTCCGACGAGCGCTTTGAGTTGCTCGTACGTGATCTCATCCTCGTAATAGGCGTCAGCGATTTCCTGGGTCAGAGCATCGTCGTGGGTCGCATCTCGAAGATACTCACGGAGCGCGGTCACGAGGATGTCCGTTCGATCCTCACCGAGAACCTCGGCGAGAGCGTCGGCCCGGTCGATAAGTCGGTTCGGAGCCCGGAACTGCACGCGTTTCTTATCAGTACTCATTGTGTGTACATTGTACGCCTGCGAACTTAGCCATTGCCGTGTGTACAACGTGAGTTAACTTTCTCGTATGATTTTCATCTTCGGGACACCGTATCCTTGTACCCGGACGGTAGCCAATCGACTCGAGGCGAGATCTGTTGCTCAAGTCACCATCCACCGGGTTCATCGTTGCACCCGGAGATACGCATTGATTTTCCCTACGTTCACGCGGAGAGGCCCCATTCGTAGGGTATCAAGACCTCCGAAGAGATTACCGTGAGTACCACTGGTCCAACCAGATCTGTTCACCAACAAGCTCTTCGGGCGGGTAATAGTCGAGAACACGTTCGAGCGTTCGTACGACTCCACCGGGATCGTCCCGCAGCAGTACCGGATCGGTGTATATGACGATCCCTGCATGGTCCACGTTGTCACTAACTGGACCGCTGAAATCCTTCTTATCGTGCGTTATGAATATGAGACCGTTTTCGGCACAGTATTCCAAGAGACGACGATCGTTCGTTCCTTCACCGAAAACCGTATTCGCGGCCACCACTTCGTAACCACTCGATTGTAACGTCGTGATGAACACGCTCGGGACGTGTTCGTCAGTACAAAACGAGACAGTCACTGTGCTGGTTCAGGTGGTTGTAACGCGTTTTCAGCGAGCGCATCCCGTACCTCTTCGCGTTCTCGGCGCAGCTGTCGCATTTCTTCCGGATGCTCGTGATAATACGCGAGTGCTGTATAGACGTCTCCGAGGGACCGATTGAGCTGATCTGCAACGTCGGCAGGCGGATTCCCACCGGCAACCACGAGTTCGTAGATATCAAGAACGCCGACACGTGTCCCCTCGAGACGGGGCTCCCCACCGAGTACGTCGTCCGTCTGTACGATGGTTGCCATAGCTAGTTCCTTATTTGGTCGCTCGCCCTATAAGCGTTCTTTGGGCAGTTCCGTGGGAACTGGTATCCTGACTGTCCAACTTGGGTACGAATTCCACGATGCCGTCGCGGATGGTGTGATCTCCGCTACTGTGGACATACTCGTCCGTTCGATACGAAGACGTATCGGTCGTGACCGCGTCCATCCGCTGGTCTGTCCACGCAAACCGTTCGCATCGTCCGGGACCCGTCGGCGGTCCTCCCGTCTCCCGTCCGGTTCGGAATCGACGATCAGCGCTACGATCCAGGCCCTATGGCCGAGACCGTGAACTTGGCTGTTAAGCGCTTGCTCAGCTTCGTCGTGCCCTGGTTCGGGTTCTGAGAAATCGCCCGACGTGTGTCGTCTATGACATCAGTCGGTCTTTCTCATCCACTGTGCGACCTGTTGGCTGTACGTGTCGTACACGGACAGGCCCGTTTGGAGGGACCGATACACCTCGTCGTAATCAACACGCCCGTACTCGTGTGCGAGCACGTTCCGAAAGCCAAC
>LKNC01000033.1 GCA_001564255.1 Natrialbaceae archaeon Tc-Br11_E2g1 | reverse complement strand
GCAAACGCTTTCGACACTGAACCGAGTCGATCGAAAATATTGGGCCGAACAAAACAGAAAACTCAAACCAAGACGGATCGACACTGTAAACATGTCCAAAACGGACCCCAGGTCGGAACACGTCGACAACCTGGTTGCAAAGACGGCCGATGCACTCGAGGACGGGAAGTATCCGCTCTCGATTACACACGACGAGGCGATCTACGAGGCCGAACGGGAACGGATCTTCTCGAATACGTGGTGTTTCGTCGGACACGTCTCGGAGTTCGAAGAGCCGGGAGATTACGCTCGCCGGTACATCGGCGAGGACCCGTTTATCATCGTCCGGGACGAACGCGGGGAGTTACACGCGTTCCTCGATCTCTGTCTTCACCGCGGGGCACAGTTCTGTACGGCCGAAAGCGGGAACACCTCACACTTTCGGTGCCCGTACCACGGCTGGACGTACAAAAACGACGGGACACTTCAGGGAGCCCCACACATGCGGGAGGCCTACTGTGACCTGGACACCGACGACGTGACCCTCGAGGAAGCGACACTCGAGAGCTACCAGGGGCTGTTGTTCGCCCGGATGGCCGAGGAGGGGCCATCGCTCGAGGAGTACCTCGGGGAGTTCACCTGGTATCTCGACGTCCTCTTCGGACTCACCGAAGGCGGGATGACGGTGGTCGGCGAGCCCCATCGGTGGGAGTCCGACCACGACTGGAAGACGTCCTCCGAGAGTTTCGCCGGCGACTCCTATCACGTGCTGACGACCCACCAGGCGGGGCTGGAGACGTCACTCGGCAAAGGGCCGTGGTCGAGAATCGAGGACTTCCCGGACGCGTCGTATCTCGCCTGTACGGACAAACACTCCGGGGGCTACTACCTCCTCGACGACGCGGAGACGTTCATGGGGTACCCCGAGGCCGTCACCGAGAACCTCGATCCGGATCTGAGCGAGGCCCAGCGCGACCTGGCCGGTCGCTCCGTGTTCCACGTCGGAACCGTGTTCCCGAACATGTCGTACATTCACGGCATCCAGTCGGCCGGCTGGGGTGGCCCCTGGCTGGGGATCCGGGTCTGGCAACCCCGCGGCCCGGGCAAAGTCGAGGTGATAAACTGGTGGCTGGTTCCCGAGGAACTGGCCGACGACGAGGAGTTCAAACACGAATCCCATCGCGGCTGGGAGAGTCTGAGCCCGGGTGGTGCGTTCGAAGCCGATGACCTCGTCGTCTGGAACGGCATCACCGACAGTTGCAAATCGACGATGATCGACCGTCGGGAAACGCTCGGAAACATGCAACTCGGCCTCGACGGAATGAGCGAGGGGGTCGAAACGGTCGACGACCCGGTCCACGGACCCGCGGAGGTAACGACGAAAGGGCTCTACTTCGACGAACGTCACTCCCGAGTCTGGTACGGTGCCTGGCAGTCGGCGATGGAGGAGTACCGGGGTGATCCCCGATGAACCACCTCGTGACGGCCGAGTCGGCCGTCGAACCCACACGGCACCACGAAATCGAACAGTTCCTCTACCACGAAGCCGCCCTGCTCGACGACTTCGAGATGGAAGCCTGGCTCGAGTTGGTGAGCGAGGACGTCGAACTGAAGGTGCCGATTCGACGCGACCGTGGACCCGGATCCGACGCCTCGCCGTTCAGCGACGAAACCTACTACCTCCGCAACGACTACGATATGCTTCGAGAACGGGTCGACAAACTCAGCAAGGAGTACGCCTGGTCCGAGAACCCACGCTCCCGTATCCGACACCACATCGGCAACGTTCGCGTCACCGAACCGACCGAGGACGAGTACGAAGTCCGGAACAACCAGCTTGTGTACCGCAGTCAGGGGGATACGGCCGATCACAAACTCCTCTCGGCCGAACGCAAAAGCTCACTCGAGGCAGTAGACGGGACATACCGGATCACCGACCGAACGGTGTATCTCGATCACAGCATACTGAGCACGAAAAACGTCACCCTCCCCCTCCTATGACCGAGGAGTCACCAGCCACCACCGGCAGTGACGACCGATTCTCGATCGGGGAGGGGACCGAAGCCGTTACGGTCAGCAAGTATCCAACGAAACGCGGTGAGCGGGCCGAGTTCTCCTCCGGGGACGATCGACTCCGGGTCGATGCGCTTATTCTAGAGAGCATCTCCTGGCAGCGCACGCCGGACGACCTCGCGTCGGTACTCGAGAACGGGCGACTCGTGGTGGCCGACGAAACGCCGTTTTCCGGCGGCGAACCTGTGGCGACGTCCCCGGTGTTTCGTGTGACAAACGAGTACACACAGGTCATCCTCGAGCACGTCCGGACGGGCCACGGTGATGCGCTTCGGATACGGACGCCGACGCGGGGAACGGAGACGACCCTGGGTCCACAGAGCCTGCAGGCACTCGCTATACAGCCGGAAACCGTCTCGTTCTCGGTGTTCTTCGAGACGCCGGTCGGCCCGGAGGACACGCGACTCGAGGGGCCACACTGAGACCGAGACGGATTGGGACGACGGGTTACCGGTGGTCGGTGCCCCGTTCGTCGGTGCCCCTTCAGGCACGTTGCGTTATGAGCGTCGACGGCGAGGGAGAGGCTACACTTATGTGCGAACGGGCCCATCTCCGCCACTGTGTTCGAAAAGGTCCTGATCGCTAACCGCGGAGAGATCGCCGTTCGGATTATCCAAGCCTGTACGGATCTGGGGATCGACTCCGTCGCGGTCTACAGTGACGCAGACGAGACGGCAAAACACGTCAGGAGGGCCGACGAGGCGTTCCACATCGGCGGGTCGAAGGCACAGGACAGCTACCTCGATCGTGAGCGCCTCCTCGAGGCCGCCCGGGAGGCGGACGTCGACGCGATCCACCCGGGGTACGGCTTCCTGGCGGAGAACGAATCGTTCGCGGCCGCCGTCGAGGACAGCGAGTTCGTCTGGGTCGGCCCGCCGAGTGAGGTTATGGCTGACTTCGGCGAGAAGACCCGTTCGCGAACGATCATGGCCGACGCGGGCGTCCCCATCGTCCCCGGGACGACCGACCCCGTGAACGATCCGGCCGACGTCGAGGCGTTCGCCGACGAACACGGCTATCCGGTCGCGATCAAAGCCGACGGCGGCGGCGGCGGTCGCGGTCTGAAGGTCGTCGGCGACCCCGACGAGATCGAGTCGAAGTACCGGGAGGCGGTCCGGGAGGGCGAGGCGTACTTCGACAACCCGAACGTCTATCTCGAGAAATTCCTCGAGAACCCCCGCCACATCGAAGTCCAGGTCATCGCCGACCGACACGGCACCGTCAGACACCTCGGCGAACGCGACTGCACCATCCAGCGTCGCCAGCAGAAACTCCTCGAGGAGTCCCCCTCACCGGTTTTGGACGACGGGGCTCGCGAGGAGATCTGTGCGGCCGCCCGCCGTGGCGTGGCACAGGCGGGCTACGTCAACGCGGGGACGGTCGAGTTCCTCTATGAGGACGGGGAATACTTCTTCCTCGAGGTCAACGCCCGTATTCAGGTCGAACACCCCGTCACGGAGACACTGACGGGCATCGATCTGGTGAAGTGGCAACTCCGGGTCGCCGCCGGTGAGGAACTGACCGTCTCCCAGGAGGAAGTCGACCCGCGCGGGGCAGCCATGGAGTTTCGAATCAACGCCGAGGACCCGGACAACGACTTCACCCCACTCCCGGGAACGCTCTCGACGTACGAACCCCCGCGGGGGATCGGCGTCCGCGTCGACGACGGCGTCGACGAGGGTGATTCGATCGCTCCGTTCTACGATTCGATGTTCGCGAAGGTGGTCGTCACGGGAGCCGATCGCGAGGAAGTGATCGCCCGCGGGAAGCGTGCGCTCTCCGAGACGACGATCGAGGGCGTCCCCACCACGATCCCGTTCCACCAGCGGTTACTCGAGGACGACGGGTTCCTTGCCAACGAACAGACGACGAACTACGTCGACCGCGAACTCGTCGGTGAGTAGCCGGGGGCCTGTCAGACGATCTCCGACAGCGGCGCGAGTTCGATCCCGTGTTCCTCGAGTCGGTCGTGAATCGCCTCGAGGATCTCGACGGCGTTGGGGTTGTCGCCGTGGATACAGATGCTGTCGGCGGGGACGTCGATCTCCTCGCCGTTGGCGGCCTTGACGACGCCGTCGGTGGCGATCGAGACGAACCGGTCTGCGACGAGTTCGGGGTCGCGCTCCTCGAGTTGTTTTTCGACGATGAGCGACCGATCCGCCCGGTAGTCAAGATCGACGTACCCCTCGAAGACGGCTCGAAGGCCCTCGACGTCCCGGGCGACCTCGTAGATGTGCATGTCCGTCGCGAGGTAGATGAGCTCCTCGTCGACCTCGAGCATCCCCTCCATGACCGCCCGGGCGTGTTCCGGGCTCTCAGAGAGCATCGAGTACATCGCCCCGTGGGGTTTAACGTGCGCTACGGTGACGCCGTGGCGCTTTGCGAACGCCGTCAGTGCGCCGAGTTGATAGACGACGTAGTCGCGGACCTCCTCGGGGGTCGCGTCGATCCCCCTGCGGCCAAAGCCCATCTTGTCGGGAAAGCCGGGGTGGACGCCGATCCCGACGTCGTGGTCGGCGGCGAGTTCGACCGTCTCGCACATGACGTGTGGGTCGCCGGCGTGGAAGCCACCGGCGATGTTCGCGGACGTGATGTAGGGCATGACTTCCCCGTCCTGTCCCATGGTCCAGTTGCCGAAGCTCTCACCCATATCACAGTTTATGTCGATCGGTGGCATACGGGTACCTGGGGTACAAATCCGGATATAACTTCCGTCAAATGTCGTACCGACGGGATGTCGTCCTACTCGATCTCGACGATCGTCTGGTCGGCCTGTACCTCGCTTTCGTTCTCGACGTCGAACTCGCCGACGGTCCCGGCGCTCTCGGCGGTGATTTCGTGGAAGTTCTTCATGACCTCGACGAGACCGATCGGATCGCCCGCTTCGACGGCGTCTCCCGGTTCGACGAACGGTGGATCCTCCGGGTTCGGCTGCCGGTAAAAGATCCCTGGCATCGGTGATTTGATTTGTTCTGTCATCGGTGTGTGTAGGGTTCAGGTTCGATTATATCCTTTGATTGGGTCGTTGGTCGTCTCGGATCGGGTTACCGAAGCTAGACCGCCTCCCGGATCGCTTCGAGGCGGTCCTCGCGGTCCCGACGGGCTTCGAGGGCTTCCTCGACGTCGACGGCCTCGAAGTACACCGAGTTGTGGGTCTGGCGCTGGGCGAGCCGTCCACGGTCGGCGCTGATGACGGTCCCGACGGTGGCGTACCCGCCGCCGGTCACGGCGTCTTGCATGAGCACGATCGGTTTCTGGGGAACCTGGATCGAGCCAACCGGGTAGCCGAGGTCGACCACGTTCGAGGGGTCGGTTCCGGCACCGAACGGCTGGTCGCGCTCTTCGAACTCGATGTCGGGGCCCTCGAGTCGGTAGCCCACGCGGTCGGCCTCCGGTGACACCGTCCATTCGGCCTCACAGAGGCGTTCTTTGCTCTCCTCGGTGAGTCGATAGCTCGTGAGCCCGATGACGACGCGGACGGTGTCTTCGTCGGCGTACTCCGGCACGTGCTCGTCGTCGATCGTCGTGCCGACGAGGTCGCCTGCGCCGTCGGTCGGGTCGCCGACCGGGAGTTCGTCGCCGTCCTCGAGGGGACGTCCCTCGTGGCCGCCGATTCCGACGAGGGTGTACGTCGACCGGCCCCCCATCACTTCGGGGACGTCGATCCCGCCGGCGACGGCGAGATAGGCGCGTGCACCTTCGGTCGCGAACGACAACGCGAGTTCGTCACCGGCCTCGACGCCGACTGTCGTCCACGTGTCGATGGCCTCGCCGTTGAGCGTCGGCGACATGTCCGCCCCGGTGATCGCGATGACGGCCGCACGGTCGAACGTGGCCGTCACGCCCTGGTAGGTCATCTCGATCGTCGCGGCGTCCCCGTCGTTGCCGACGAGGTAGTTCGCGATCTTGTGGGCGTATTCGTCCATCGCCCCCGACGGCGGCATACCGATGTGGTAGTTTCCGAACCGGCCGAGGTCCTGGACGGTGCTCGCGATGCCGCCTTCCTGAATCCGGATCATGCGACCGCCTCCACGAGACGCGCGTTGTACTCCGCGGGTGCGGCGAAGAACTCCTCGGTCGAGAACGTCACCGTCTCGTAGGTGTACTCGTAGGTTCCGGCCTCGACTTCCTCGCGGATCGCGTCGTACTCCTCGCGATCGATCCGTCGGTACTTCAGGATGTCACCCGGGTTGGGGAAGACGATCGACCCCTCGAAATCGGGCAGGCTCCGGTCGACGTCGAGGACCTCGATCGGCGTTCGCCCGTATAGCTGGTAGCCACCCGCGCCCTGGACCGGGTAGATGACCGAGAACGCGCCGCCGAAACCGACTGCACGGCTCGGCGTGTCGGTCCGCGGTTCGACGTACTTGGGCACCTCGAGTTGTCTCTCCCTGGGAACCATCTGGAAACACCACGGCAGTCCCGGAACGAAACCGACCATCGTGACCATATGCGGTGCGGCGACGAACGCGTCGATGAACGCCTCGACCGAGTCGAAACCGTTCAGTTCGGCGGAGTACTCGAGGTCGGTCCCGTCGGGGTCCTGGTGGCGGTCGCGAAACTCCATGAGCGTCTCGTGGGTCCACGGGTCCTCGAACAGGGTCGGGACGTCGATGACGCGTGTCTCCCACTCGTAGTCCTCGACGTCGAGTGAAGCCTCGATCTCGCGCAGTTCCGCGATAACCTCGTCCGGGTGGACGACGTCCGGGTCGATCCGGAGCATGTACGACGCGTTCGCCGGACAGTTCTCGATGACGCCGTCGATCTCCCGTTGGGCCACCTGCTGGGTGATCGCCATCGCCTTGAAATTCGCCGTGAAGCTCATGGCTTCGGCGAGCTCGACGAAGACGTGATCGTCGGCCCCGTACTCGTATCGCGGTTCGGGGAGCTCTACTGGTGTGATTCGGTCGGTTCCCATGCGTTGTAATACCGATACATACCCCGAGTACGAATAGGTATTGGTACCGACCGAACGGACGTCGAGCGCCTCGACGTGAACCCGAGCGGACGTCCGCCCCGGTTGTCTCGCGCCCGTCCACCGGTCGCCGGAGGGGGCTGCAGTCGCGCTCGGCTAGAGGTCGGCGGTGGTGTCGACGTCCCTGTGTACACCCCTTTCGTCGACGGAAACGAGGACGCCGTGGCCGCTCTCGAGGAGGATCTCCCTGCCGCCGATGTCCCCCTCGACGGCGGCTAGCTGGTCGAAAAACCGTCGATCGAAGAGAACCGGGTTCCCGCGTTTCCCGTCGAAAGCGGGCGCGAGCACCTCGCCGAGGCCGGCCTCGTAGGCGTCGACGAGCGTATCGACCGTCTCCGGGGAGACGAACGGCATATCGCCCAGGGCGATGAGCGCGCCGTCGCTGTCCGGCGCTCGCGTTCGAACCGAGCCGATGCCAGCCCGGACCGACGTCGCCTGGCCGGCGCTGTAAGCTTCGTTTCGAACGAACTCGACCGGGAGCCCCTCGAGTGTCGTCTCGACCCGGTCGGCGTCGTGGCCGAGGACGACGACCACGGGGTCGACGCGAGCCTCGAGCAGCGTGCACACTGCGTGACGGACGATCGGTTCCCCCTCGAGATCCGCCAGGAGCTTGTTTTCCGAGCCAAAGCGGCTGCTCGTGCCCGCGGCGAGTAACACACCGGCCACCCGTTTCGGTTCCCGCCGACCCCGCCCGTCCGGCGGGGTGAGGAGGGGGAGACCGGCCGACCCGCGTCCGGAGCGGTGATCTGTCTCCCTGTCCGGCCGACTGGCCCCGTCGTCATCGCCCGTCATCGTTCGACGACCTCGTACGGAACCACCGAGACGGTTTCGCCCGCGGACAGTCCCCGTTCCGTGAGGACGAACCCCGCTGCGCGCGTCGCACGGCTGCTCGAAGAGAGGACGCTCGGATCGAACGTTCCGTCGTACACCGACAGCGGTGACTCCACGTGGCCCAGGGGCATCGCTCTGCCGGCCGAGAGCGTCACCGGAACCGCGTAGGTGAACCCGGGGGTGGTGACCTCGAGGTCGACGTCGACGGTCGCCGTGACGGTCGGTAGAGACGAACTGGCGGTGAAAAACGGCCGGACGACGAGAGCGGTGACGGCGTGGGCACCGACCGGTTTTCCCGGGATGGCGAAGACGACGGCGTCGTACTCCTCGAGGCGGGCGACGGCGATCGGCTTTCCCGGCCGGAGCGCGACGCGGTGAAAGATCACCTCCCCGAGGTCCTCGAGTGCGCGAACGACGTGGTCTTTCTTCCCGACGCTCGTTCCCCCGGTGGTTACGACGACGTCGTACTCGTTCGCGACGTCGGCGATCACGTCTCTGACCCGGCCGAACTCGTCGGGGACCGTCCCCTCGTGGGTCACGTCGTGGCCCCAGTTTCGGACGAGTCCGGCGAGCATCGGCGAATCGAGGTCGCGCTGGCGGCCCTCGTGGAGTTCCGTCCCGGTCGCGAGGGTGGCGACGTCGAACGGGCGATAGACGGTCACGTCGTCGATCCCGAGATCACCCAGCAACAGGGCGTCTTTCGGGCTCAGACGGTCGCCGGCCGAGAAGAGACGCTCCCCCTCGGCGACGTTGCTCGCGCGTTCGTAGACGTACGTTCCGGGAGCGATATCGGGGCCTCGCAGGCGATTTCCCTCCACAGTCGCGTCCTCACGTCTCAGTACTGCGGTCGCCGATTCCGGCAGCGGTGCGCCCGTCGCGATACGAACGGCCTCGCCGTCGCCGAGGTGCCCCGGCGTGTCCTCGGGAAAGACGCCGTCGACGATCCGGAGCGGGTACTCCTCGGCCGCGTCGAACGCGAACCCGTCCATCGTCGCGTAGCTGTGGTTCGGTATCGACTCCGGCGCGTCGATGGACTCGGCGAGCGTCCGACCGCCGATGCGATCGATCGGGACCCGCTCGAGGCCCTGGTGCGGTAGCCGGTCCGCACGGAGTTCGTGTACGTAGTCGGCCGCCCTCTCCCAGTCGAGGGGGTCGGCGTTCGATGGGTCGCTCTCGTTCATGGATTCTCCTGTGTCTCCGTCGGTTCGGACTACGGTGCAGTCGGGTAAAGTCCTAGCCGATCGGATCGTGGTCCACCCGTTCGTGGATGTGGTCACCGCGTTCCCGAAGGTGACGTGGCTGCCGGCCGTTTGCGACCGCGAGGAGTTCGGCGACGATGCTGTGTGCGATTCCGTACGGGGAGCCGTCGCCCAGGTCGAGACCGACGGGCGTGTACACCGCCTCGAGGGCGTCCCGGTCGACGGATCGTCCGTCGGCGTCGAACGCCTCGAGCATCCGCTCGAACCGGTCGTGGGGCCCCATCAGCCCGATGTAGGGGACACCCGCGTCGAGCAACGCGTCGACTGCCAGCCGATCGTCGAGGAAGTTGTGTGTCATCACGACCGCGTACGTCCCCGGGCCGAGGTCGACGTCGTCGCCCAGTCGGCCCGGCGACGTCGTCACCGTCCGGTCGGCGTCGGGGAACCGGTCTTCCAGGTCGACTGCTCCACGGAAGCCGACGACGGTCACACGGAAGCCGGTTTTCGCTCCGAACTCCGTGACGGGTGCGACGTCGTGGCCCGTACCGAACACCACGAGTTCCGCCGGCGGCGCCAGCCCATCGACGAAAACCGAGAGCGTCGTTCCGTCGTGTTCGATCTCGAGGGCGCTCGCGTTCTCGCGTGCGGCGAACTCACCGGCCGGGGCAGCGAGCAGGTCGGCCGGCCAGGCCGATGTGGGCTCGTCCGCCGGCGTCGAGAGCCGATCCTCCTCGGGGTGGTAGTACGCTCGATCACCCGGGGAGAGCGTGTGTGCCGTGTCGCTATCGAGAACGGTACAGACCGCGATACTGTGGCCCCCGGTGACCGCGTCGACGACCGGCCGATAGGTCACAGAGAGGGGTTCGAGGAGGACGTCGATGATCCCGTTACAGCCGACCCCGAGACCCCAGCCGTCCGATTCGTCCTCCATCAGGTCGTAGGTGACCAGTTCGGGACGGCCGGACTCCCTGACGGAGTCCGAAGCGGCACGGATCTCGTCCTCGAGGCAGCCGGGGGTGATACTCCCGACACCGCTCCCGTCGGTCCCGAGAAGGCTCTTTGCCCCGGGTCGACGGTACGCGTTGCCTTCGACGCGAACGATCGTGGCGAGGACGTCCGTGTCTCCGCCGTCATCGAGGCGTCGCTCGATCTCCTGTAGAAGTTCTGTCTCCGGTACGCTCCACGTATTGACTGTCATGTATGTTCGTCTGTCGCGTTCGTTTCGGTCCCGAGTTCGATCCCCGCCGGGTATCCGGCCGTGACGTACCCCTTCGTTACCCCCGTCTCGTGCAGTCCTGTTCCACACGCACCGTCTTTCAGCGCCGCTCGAGCGGCGTCGACGTCCGTCACGGAGCCACCGGCGAGAACGTCGACGCCCGCCTCGAACGCCGGCGCCGGGAGAAACGAGGCGGTCGCCCCGATGAGTACCACCGTCGCCGACCGGTCGACTGCATCGAGATACCGGTCGACGCCGCCGTAGATCAGAGCGGAGCCGGTGATAAAGACCACTTCGGCTCCGGCCATCGCCGCCCGCGCCGACTCGGGGGCGTGCATCGAAACGCGGACGCCCGGTGGAAGCGCGTCCGGCTCGGGTGGTTCCCGGTCGGTCCGTCGCTCGATCACCCGGACGTCGACGTCTGAAAACTTCCCGAACGCGGGGCGAAAGAGCCCGACAGTCGCGATCGTCGAGACGTCACGGTCGAGTAACGCCATCGGATCGCCGGGCGTCCACCCGATATACGGTGCCGAGAAGGCGTTGCATCCTGCGATGGCGACCGCCCGCCGGACGGCACCCGCGGGGGAGTCACCACCCTCGGCGGCGGCTTCCAGCAACGCGTCCGGCTCCTCCGGCAGTTCCCGGATGGGCCCCGGCGGTCTGTGAGCGAGTCCGGCCACGGTCCCGGCGTCACCGACGCCCTCGAGTTCGACCATCACGGCCGCCTCACCGACCGTGATGCGATCGACCCGCGCGTCGGTAACGTCGACCCGGCTTCGAACGGCCGTGATGACCCCCTCGAGGAGACGCCGGCTCATCGACCGTCCACCGCCGTGGTCGACTCCTCCGAACGCCGGCGGGGGTCGTATTCGTAGCCGACCGGACCGGGGAGCCCCCGGTGTTCGAGCTGTCGCGCTGCTTCGACGAGGTCGTCCGGGGTCGCAAACCCGAACAGTGCGTCGACGTACGGCAGACACGCTGCCATCCCTCGTGACCGTGGCTCGTACCGCGGCGAACTCGCGAGCGGGTTGAGCCAGACGATCCCACCTGCCCGGCCCGCGAGCCAGGTTATCCCCCGCTCGAGCGCCTCGGGGTCACCGACGTCTAAACCGTCGCTGACGAGTACGACCGTGGTTCGCTGGTCGACGCGGTCGCGGTGGCGATCCCGGAGGGTCTCGAGGGCGGCACCGATCTTCGTTCCGCCACCCCACGTGACCTGTGCCTCGCGCAGGGCCGTCGCGGGGTCGCCGTCGGCGCGTTCGAACTGGGTCGTCACGTCGACGAACCCGTCGTCGAAGGCGAAGACGCGACCGGTCCGTGCGGTCGTCTGGAGCCGCTCTGTGAACCCGAGTAGTAACCCGCGATCGACGGTGTCCAGGACCGACCTGCTAACGTCGACCAACAGACAGACGCGATGTTCGTCGACGACCGGCGCTCGCGTCGGGAGTTCCAGGGGCGTGCCACCGGTGGCCAGGCTCGCCCGGAGCGCCCGCCGGGCGTCGACGAACCGTCCGCTCCCGGGGTGTCGGCGACGGCCGGAAACCGCCGCGATCGCGCCGGCAAATCGGTCGATCGCTGCCACGTCCCCGGGTTCCAGGGTGACTTGCGTGTTCTCGACGTGCTCGCTCACCCCGACCGGACTGTACTGTCGGGCCGTCACGTCCTCGAGTTCGGGGTCGCGCTCGTCGGTGAGCCGTCGTCGGTCCGTTCGAAGGCGAACGCTCCGGTCGTGCTCTTCCCCGTCGGGTTCCGCCCGCGGGACCGAACCCGTCTCCTCCGGGCCGGTCTCGAGCGACGGTGGGTGCTCGATCGACGTCTCGCCGTCGGTGCTGGCTGTCGAGGACTCGATGGGCTCCCCGGTGATCCCTTCGATCCCAGTACGGAGACGACGCCAGAACGACGGGAACTGCGCGTCGAACAGTTCGGCGTCCCGATGGTCGGTGAGGAACGTCCCACGGAGGGCGTCCGCGACCCGGCCTCGATCGGACAATCCGACCAGACCGAGCGCACGCGCCGCATCGAGACTAGCGGTCGCCGAGACCGTTGCACCCCCACTCCGAAGCCGCGTCTCGAACGCGATCACCTCGACGATGACGTGTCGGCGCACAGCCGAAAAGTCGGGGACTGCACCACCATCGACGTTCGCCCGCGCCCCGGGATCGTCGATCCCGCCCCTCGAGGCGGGGGTGGACTGGTCCGCGTGCCGGTCGTCGCCGTCACTCATCGGTTTCGGTGTGTGGCCTCGTGGGTCGCCGGTCGGCCGGGGTGACGTCGCGGTGGTTCGCCTCCGAGGCAACCTCGTAGAGACGCTCGAGGAGCTCCGAATCGATTCGGTCGACGTCTTCGGCTTCCTTGAGCAGGCAGCCGATCGTCGACTCGATCACGTCGGGGGTGATCCCCTCGAGGCTGCCGTCGGCTCGTAACGCCGCGACCGCACGGGCCCAATCGAGCGTCTCGGCGACACCGGGTTGCTTGAGGAACGGTTCGTCGCGAAGCCGCTGGGCGACCGCACAGACGTCCGCGGCCACCGGCGCATCGAGTTCCGGGACCTTTCGACGGACGATCTCGTACTCCGTGTCGAACGCCGGCGGTTCGACGTGAAGGTACAGACATCGACGCTTCAACGCATCGCTCAACCCGCGCGTCCGGTTCGAGGTGAGGATCACCACAGGGGGGTGGTGGGCCGTGATCGTTCCGAGTTCGGGGATCGACACCTGAAAGTCAGAGAGGATCTCGAGCAAGAACGCCTCGAACTCCGTGTCGGCCCGGTCGACCTCGTCGATGAGCAACACGGGTGGGCGGTCCCCCTCCGCCGTGAGCGCACGCAAAAGCGGCCGCTCCAGGAGAAACTCCTCCTCGAAGACCGAGCGGTTCGGTGGCTCGCCCGTACTCGAGTCGTGCGGTTCTTCGGCGGCGACAGTCCCCTCTTTCGACTGGACGGCCAGCAACTGTTTCGTGTAGTTCCACTCGTAGAGGGCGTTTTCGGCCGTCAGTCCCTCGTAACACTGCAGCCGGAGCAACTCGGTGTCGAACCCCGCCGCGAGTGCCTTTCCGAGTTCCGTCTTTCCGCTTCCCGGTGGCCCCTCGACGAGCAACGGGCGATCGAGGCGGAGTGCGAGGTACGTGGTCGTTACGAGCCGATCGTCGGCGATGAAGTCCGTCTCCTCGAACCGATCACGAAGTTCGGCCTCCGTCACTGACCCGAACGGGTTTCCATTGTGCGGTTTTTCGCCCGGTGGATCGACGGTCATCTTCGGGGGCGAGCGGAGCAGTCGGTGACCGGTCGAGTACCGCACGCTCTCTCGTACGGATCGTGTCCGACACTGTGGCTGAACCCGCCAGAGGGGGCTAGTCCGTCAGACATCCTGTTCGTCCCGCAACCGCCCCGACGTGACTGCTTCCAGCACGTGGGGGGACGGCTCGGTCCCATCGCTCCCGGGGCGATCCCCACAGCTCGTGTCTATTGGTACCACTACGTACCGCTAGGGGGTGGAAGCTATTGTATTTTGTGTAAAAAACCTCGTTTATTGACAAAAAGGCAGTGTGGTATATGTGTATTGGACCCATATCCCGTGTCATGGTGACTGGTAGTAAATGACGCCATACTGTAAACTCGGGATCGCGAACGTGACACCGGGAGGCGGCAGGCTGGCCCCGTCCGAGCCGGACGCGACCGGAGAGGCGGTGCCCCGTTGGCCCTTCTCCACGTCGAGGTCGGTATCGAAACGAGTACACGAAGAGTCCGGGTGTAGCGTCACCCGGGAGCACAGACCAATAGCGGACACCCCTGTAAGAGGACATTAGACATGGACGAGAATGCGGTAACGATCTCGCTGACGGTCAACGGAACTGAACACGAACTGGACGTCGAGCCACGAACGGTGTTACTGGGCGCGCTTCGGGACCTCGGCTACACGGGCGCGAACGTCGGTTGCGATACGGGACGATGCGGGGCGTGTACCGTCCGCGTCGACGACGTGACGATCAAATCCTGTCTCCGGTTCGCCGTCCAGGCGGACGGAGCGGCGATCGAGACCGTCGAAGGACTCGCCGAAGACGGCGAGCTGTCGACCCTCCAAGAGCAGTTCCAAGAGCACCACGGCCTGCAGTGTGGCTACTGTACCCCGGGCATGCTCATGAGCGCAGACACCTACCTGCGAGACGCCGAGGACCCGTCTCGAGCGGAGATTCGCGACGCCCTCGAGGGGAACCTCTGTCGGTGTACCGGCTATCACAACATCGTCGACGCCGTAGAGTCGACGGCGGAGGAGCTGGCACGGGGTGACCAGCGATGAGCGAGGGCGACTCCGCGAGCGGTGCGTTCGGCGCAGCGATCGAACGCGACGAGGACGTGCCGTTGCTCACCGGCGAGGGGATCTACACCGACGACGTCTCCCTCCCGGGCACGACTCATCTGGCGATCAAGCGGTCGGGTATCCCCCACGGACGCCTTCTGGACGTGGACACGAGCGAGGCCGAGGCCATGGACGGCGTTATCGCCGTATACACGGGCGAAGACGTCGAAGAAAGCGGTGTTCCGAACACGATCCCGACGGCGTGGGACCTCCCGGGTCTCGTCCAACCACAGTATCGAATGCTCGCCGTCGACGCGGTTCGACACGAGGGCGACGCCGTCGCCGCCGTCGTC
>LKNC01000032.1 GCA_001564255.1 Natrialbaceae archaeon Tc-Br11_E2g1 | reverse complement strand
CTATTCACCTAAAGATGTTACGCAAATATCCAACCCCAGCCGGAGCTACGAGCGTAGAGAGATCCCCAGTTGTCGGCTTCATCCACACCCGTAAACGGGTGGGCTTTCGCCTTGCTACCGCTGTAACCGACTTCTTCACTCGACTCTGGTACTCACCAAGCGTCGATTGATGGGTGAAATCGGATGACAACCATCGATTTCACCCAGCACTCCAGGCCGGACCCACCACTACCGGGCATCGAGACACGCCCCGAGGGCGTCCGCGAGTGCTGTCAGGTACTCATCGGAGTCGTAGCCGAGCCGGCCGATCCAGACGTCCTGGTAGGACGGATGGAGAGTCGGCAGGAGCCACACGTCGAGTCGTTCACACCGGATCGGCTCGAGTACCGCATCGAGAAACCCCCCGAGTTCGTTCCCTTCGGCCTCGAGGACGGTCGTCGTCGCGTGTTTGCCCGTCGCGAGGACGACGGCCGGGGAGACGGTCTCGAGTTCGGCGAGTAAGTGACTCCGGCAGGTCGTTCGCTCCCCGTCGGTGGGTTCGCGGTTCGTCGTCGGCTCCTCTGGGTCGGCTGGAAAGCACTTGACGGCGTTCGTGTAGTAGGCGTCGGGACATCCCACCTCGGCGAGCATCGTCCGGATCCGTCGGCCGGAGTGTCTCGAGGTGTAGGCCTTCCCGGTCCAGTTGCCACCACGCCAGCGGTCCGCCTCGGGGTTGCCGTAGCCCGGTGCCTCGCCGACGACCAGCACGTCGGCGTCGGGGTCGCCGGTTCCCCACGAGACCCGCTCGCGGGCGTCGGCAAGGGCGGGACAGCGGGTGCAGTCGGGCTCGATGACGTGGCGTGTGTCGGGGAAATCAGGCACACTCGGACGGTGGCGGGGGAGGGTGGTATCGTTCACGGAATCCGGTCGCCCTCGAGGGGACAGGCTTACCTCGAGTGGGCGGATACGGGAGGTATGCAATCGGACCTCCTCGTCGAAACGCTCACCGGACTCGTCTACGTGGCTTTGGCCGGCTTGCTGACGGCGGGTGGGCTCGTCCTCGAGTACATGAGCCTGCAGTATCTCGCGTCGGGAGAGACGGTGGTCGCGCTCTGGCTGGCCGGGTTCGGCGCAATCATGCTGTACGCCGGCCTCTACGGCTTTGGCTACGGGACGGTCCTCGCGCGGGTCGTCTGAATTCGGCCCGCCTCGAGTCGGCGGGACCGATTCCTCTTTACTGTCGGAGTGAATCAATGCGGGTATGAACAGGTTCGACGAGGTCGACGACCAGTACGACCCACACGCACTCGAGGAGGCCGTGTTCGAGTACTGGGACGACGTCGACGCCTACGAGCGGACGGTCGAGCACCGATCGGGCGGGGAGTCGTTTTTCTTCGTCGACGGCCCGCCGTACACCTCCGGGTCGGCCCACATGGGGACGACCTGGAACAAGACGCTGAAAGACGTCTACATCCGCTATCTCCGCATGCAGGGGTACGACGTCACCGACCGCCCGGGCTACGACATGCACGGGCTCCCCATCGAGACGAAAGTCGAGGAGCGTCTCGGCTTCGAGAACAAAAAGGACATCGAGGACTTCGGCGAGGACAGCTTCATCGGGGCCTGCAAGGAGTTCGCCGAGGAGAACCTCGAGGCCATGCAGGAGGACTTCCAGTCTTTCGGCGTCTGGATGGACTGGGAGGACCCCTACAAGACGGTCGACCCCGAGTACATGGAGGCCGCCTGGTGGGGCTTTGCGAAGGCGGCCGACCGCGGCCTCGTCGAACAGGGCAAACGCTCGATCAGCCAGTGTCCCCGGTGTGAGACCGGGCTGGCGAACAACGAAGTCGAGTACGAGCACGTCGAGGACCCATCGGTTTACGTCAAATTCGACCTCGAGGACCGAGATGGCTCGGTCGTCATCTGGACGACCACGCCGTGGACGATTCCCGCGAACACGTTCGTCGCCGTCGATCCCGACGGCGAGTACGTCGGCGTTCGAGCGACGAAAGACGGCGAGGAAGAACTGCTGTACGTCGCCGAGGCCAAACACGAGGAAGTCCTCACGGAAGGGCGCTACGAGGAGTACGAGATCGTCGAGGAACTGCCCGGCGAGGAACTCATCGGCTGGTCCTACGAGCACCCGCTGGCCGAAGAAGTACCCGACCACGCCGACGACGAGGGGACACTCGAGGTCTACGCCGCCGACTACGTCGACACCGAGGGCGACGGTACCGGACTGGTCCACTCCGCACCCGGCCACGGTGAGGAGGACTTCGCCCGGGGAGCCGAACTCGGCTTCGAGCCGTTCTGTCCCGTGGGTCCCGACGGCGTCTACACCGAGGAGGCCGGCAAGTACGCCGGCCAGTTCGTCAAAGACGCCGACGAGGGGATCACCGCCGACTTAGCGGACGAGGGCGCGTTGCTCGCCTCGGGCACCGTCCACCACAGCTACGGTCACTGCTGGCGGTGTGACACGGGCATCATCCAGATCGTCACCGACCAGTGGTTCATCACGATCACGGACGTCAAAGACGAGCTTCTCGACAGTATCGAGGACAGCGAGTGGTTCCCCGACTGGGCGCGTGACAATCGCTTCCGGGATTTCGTCGAGGACGCCCCGGACTGGAACGTCTCCCGTCAGCGCTACTGGGGGATCCCGATCCCGATCTGGACGCCGAGCGCGGACTCGTCCGCGAGCGGAGGCGACGAAGCCGCCGACGGCTGGGACGGCGACATGGACGACGTGATCGTCGTCGGCGACCGGGAGGAACTCGCCGAAGCCGTCGACCAGGACGTCGACCCCGAGACCGTCGACATCCACAAGGACACCGTCGACGACCTGACGATCACCGAAGACGGGACGACCTACACCCGCGTCCCCGACGTCTTCGACGTCTGGCTCGACTCCTCGGTCGCCTCTTGGGGCACCCTCGACTACCCCGAGGACGACAGCCGCTTCGACGAACTGTGGCCCGCCGACTTCATCCTGGAGGCCCACGACCAGACACGTGGCTGGTTCTGGTCACAACTCGGGATGGGGACGACCGCGATGGGCGAGATCCCCTACGACAAGGTGCTCATGCACGGCCACGCCCTGGACGAGGACGGCCGAAAGATGTCAAAGAGCGTGGGGAACGTCGTCGAACCCGACGAGGCGATCTCCCGCCACGGTGCCGACGCCATGCGGCTGTTCCTGCTCTCGGCGAACCCCCAGGGCGAGGACATGCGCTTTTCCTGGGACGAGATGGGTACGATGGAGAACAACCTCCGGACGCTGTGGAACGTCTTCCGGTTCCCGCTGCCGTACATGCGTCTGGACGGCTTCGATCCCGAGGGGACGGATCTCGAGAGCGTCGACGAGGACCTAGAACTCGTCGACGAGTGGGTTCTCGCGCGCCTCCAATCGACGAAAGCGCAGATGACCGAGGCGCTAGAGGAGTTTCGCCAGGACAGGGCCCTCGAGGCCTTACTGGAGTTCGTCCTCGAGGACGTCTCCCGGTTTTACGTTCAGGCGGTCCGCGAGCGGATGTGGGAGGAAGACGACAGCGCCTCCAAGGAGGCCGCCTACGCGACGATCTACCGGGTTCTCCGGGAAACGGTCGCCTTGCTCTCCCCGTTCGCCCCCTTCGTCACCGAGGAGATCTACGGCACCCTCACCGGCGAGGCCGAGCACCCGACGGTGCACATGTGTGACTGGCCCGAGGTCTCCGAGTACTGGACGGACGAACAACTCGAGGTCGACGTCGCCCTCCTGCGGGCGGTCGAGGAAGCCGGCGCGAACGCCCGCCAGCAGGCCGGGCGCAAACTGCGCTGGCCCGTCCCGCGCGTGGTCGTTGCCGCGGACGACGAACGCGTCCTCGAGGCTGTTACCCGTCACGAAGAGCTGTTGAAAGCCCGGCTCAACGCCCGTGATATCGAACCCGTCGCCCCCGACGAGCAGTGGGGGGAACTCGCCTACAGCGCCGAAGCCGACATGAGCGAACTCGGCCCCGCCTTCGGCGGCCGTGCCGGCGAGGTGATGAACGCGCTCAACGAGGCACGGATCGAGGAACCGACCCTCGAGGCACTCGAGGACGCCGTCGACGAAGAGCTCGGAGAGGAGATGGTGTCCTTTGTCACCGAGACCCCCGACGGCGTCGCCGGCACCGCCTTCTCACTGGACGGCGACGACCGTGGAGTCGTCTACGTCGACGCCTCGCTCACCGAGGACATCGAGAGCGAGGGCTACGCCCGCGAGGTCATCCGGCGGGTCCAGGAGATGCGCAAGGAACTCGACTTAGACGTCGAAGAGCGGATCGCCCTCGACCTCGAGATCGCCGACGACCGCGTCGCCGACCTCGTCACACAGCGTGAGGACCTGATCCGTGAGGAGGTTCGGGCGGACGAACTCGGCACAGTCGAGGACGGCCACCGCCAGGAGTGGGACGTCGAGGGACTCGCGGTCGAGATCGCGATCGCGCCGCTTGCGGAGTCGGCGGCCTGATCACGGGCTCGTTTCACAGCAAAGGCGTTCTAGCAGTTTTCGATATCGAACGTGATCTCGTCGTAGGGATCGATCCCGACCTCCTCGGCGAGTGCCTGGGGGATCGTCACGTATCCCCGGGAGCCGATCCTGACTTCCGTCTCGTGGCCCTCGAGGGAGATCGTCGCCCGATCTCCGTGTTCGAGTTCGAGTTCCCGTCTGACGTTCGCTGGAACCGTGAGTTTCGTCGTCCGCTCCTCTCCGTGTACACGTCGTTTGACTCGCATCGTTCTCGTCTCCGGGACTTTCTCGAGGAAGTACGTCGATGTTACGGAACGCAAACGGCCCGTTTCGATCGCCGTCCTGTACGTGTCGTTGGCAAACCGGCTGGGGAAACCGCCGGATCTACCCACCGAGATGCTCGGCGACCGCCGGGGCGACGGAAACCGCACTCGAGCCCCGTTCTAGGGTGTCGGTGCCGTAGATCGCCTCGACGCCGGCCCGGGAGAGGTCTGTGTAGGCGTCCCGGACGAGCAGGGGGTGGACACAGGAGACGTAGACGTCCTCGACCGAACGTTCGCCGAGGACGGCGACAGCTTCGCTCACCGTCGACCCGGTCGCGACGATGTCGTCGACCACGACGACGTCCCGTTCGGCGACGGAGACGTCACTCGGGGTGATCTCGACGTCGGTCCCGGAGTGGCGGACCTTCTCGAAGTAGTCGGTCTCGCCACGGCCGTAGGCGTCACGGACCGTCTCGGCCAGCCCGATCGCACCCGCGTCCGGCGAGAGGAAGACGGGGTCGACCAGATCCGCCGGGAGGGGGTCGGCCAGGCGCCCCGCCGCGTCGACCGACTCCGCCGTGGGCTCGAAAAAGTCACAGACCGCCTCCTCGTGGGGATTGACCGTGATAACGCGGTCCGTTCCCGTCGAGATGGCTCGAGCGATCGCCCGCGCCGAAATCGGCTGGCCCTCCTCGAAGGCGGCGTCCTGCCGACCGTAGCCCATGTAGGGGATGACCGTGACGACCTCCTCGGCCCCGGCTTCCCGGACCGCGTCCTGGAGCAAGAGGAGTTCGACGTGGGCGTCACTCGAGACCGTCGAGGCGACGATTATCGCTTGTTCGCCCGCGAAGTCGGGAACGGCAGCGAGCAGTTCCCCGTCCGGAAACCGGTCGGAGGAAACGGTTGCGAGCTCTCGGTCGAGTTCGTCTGTGAGTTCCACGGCGAGTGTCTGTGAGGCCGAGCCAGCGACGATCATGCTTGCACGGACAGGACGCGGGCTAAACCCGTTTTCGTTCTTCGAGTCGGACGGGTGTCAGTCACCGTCGCCGTTTTCGGGGTCACACACACCGGCGTCGGTGTCGCCGGTGACCCTGACGGTTCCAGTGCGGTCGATCAACACGACCATACTGAGGCAGTCGGGCTCGTTCCACTCCGCCGCTGTGACCTGTTCGATCTCCTCGCCGTCGATCCGGAGGGTGACGCGGAAGTCGCCGGCCTCGCTCGGCCAGTCGCGTTCTACGTCCGCCCCGTCCCCGCCGGCCTCGAGACTGTGTGTCGTCCAGTGTTCGATCTCCCCTGCGAACTCGACGAGTACGTCGACGGTGTGGGCCTCCTCGTGGAGGTTCTCCACGGTAATCCCCCCGAGAACCGTTCCGCTGCTTTCGGTCCGCGTCTCGCCGTTCTCCCCGTCATCCTCGTTCCCATCGTCGTCGTTCTCGTTCCCGTTCTCACCGTTTTCCTCTCTTTGCTCGTCGTCCGAACTACCCGTACAGCCGGCGACGGCCCCCATCGTGGCGACGCCGCTTACCGCGAGCAGACGACGGCGTGTGAGTTCACTCATCGTCGGTGCGTCCGTCTGGCGGTCACTTAGGGGTTCGTCAGACACCTATCAATCACTGGTCAGGTATGGCCAGCCCACGGACGTCCGCCACTCCCAGGGTTCGCGAGCGCCACCACTGGCCCGCCGCCGTGGGCGATCGGTTCACGTCACTCAACTCCCCCGTCTCGCCCGCGACCAGGAACGTCCCGTCGTCGGTGACCGCGTACACCGTCTCCCCGTGGCCGATGGCGGCGACCGACCCCATCGCCGGGGGTAACTCGAGCCACTCGCCGTCGTCGTAGCCGTAAACGTCGGCGCCCGCGCTCGCGTGGGCGACCTCGAGGCTCCCGGGGTCGTTTCGCGGAGCCGCGGCGACGACGTCGACCGTCCCCTCGAACTCACGCATCCAGCCGTTGCCGAGTTTGAACAGGCCGTCGGCGGTCGCCGCCAGCGGAACCCCGGCGGTCGAGACGTCACGGGCGTCCCCGAGGCCGGCGTGTGTGAGTCCGTCCCCGAGGACGCGAAAGACCCCCTCGTCGGTCGCCAGCAGGTCGCCGTCGATCGCCCGAACCTCGAGTGGCGGGGCCTCGAGGTCGTCCCAGGTCCCGTCCCGGCGGCGGGCGACCCGTCCGCCCGGGGAAGCCGCGAGGAGGTCGCCGTCGGCGTAGCCGACCGCGACGGCGGGGCCGAAGTCGGTCGGTTCGACGGTCTCTTCGTCGTCTTTGCGCGCTGAAACCAGCACGTCCTCGTCGGTGGCGACCGCGACCGTCCGTCCGCCCGCGGCGACGTCCCGTGCGGTACACCGTCTCACGAGGGCGAACTCGCCGACGATGTCGTTTGCGATCTTGACGCGGACGAGACCGACCCCGCTTGCCACGTAGGCCTCGGTGACGCCCCCCTGGTCGTCGTAGACGCGTTTTTCCTCGATCGAGAGCATACTCGTGGGGAGACGTGCCTGCCCCGAAAGCGTTCCGGCAACGGCGCACGTAAGCTTGATACGGACACTCCGTGACCGTCGAGTATGGACGGCTTCGAGGTCATCCCGGCAGTCGACGTACAGGACGGCGAGGTCGTACAGCTCGTCCAGGGGGAACGTGGCACCGAGAAGACCTACGGCGAGCCGATCGAGGCCGCCCGCCGGTGGGTCGACGCGGGCGCGGAGACGCTCCACCTCGTCGACCTCGACGGGGCCTTCGAGGGCGAACGGAGAAACGCCGAGGCGATCGACGCCGTCGTCGACGCCGTCGACGTCCCCACCCAACTGGGCGGGGGGATCAGGACGGCCGACGACGCCCTCGAGATCCTAGCCCGGGGTGTCGACCGCGTCATCCTCGGCACCGCGGCCGTCGAAGAACCCGAGATCGTCGCCGAGATCAGCGACGAGCGCCCCGACAGCGTGGTCGTGAGCCTCGACGCCAGAGACGGCGAGGTCGTCGTCGAGGGCTGGACCGAGGGTGCGGGTATCACCCCCGTCGAGGCCGCCCGGCGCTATGAGGACCTCGGCGCGGCGGCGATCCTCTTTACGAACGTCGACGTGGAGGGGCGCCTCGAGGGCGTCGCGGCCGATCCCGTCCGGGAACTCGTGGAGGCGACCGACGCTCCGGTGATCGCAAGCGGCGGCGTGGCGACGATAGCGGACGTCCGCGGACTCCGGGAGACGGGCGCGGCGGCCGTCGTCGTCGGCTCCGCGCTGTACCAGGGGGCGTTTAGCTTAGAGGAAGCCAAAGCCGTGGCGAGTCAGGACTGATTGTACTCGTGGCCGACGTAGAGGGCAAGCAGGTTGGCGACGAGCAACGAGAGGAACGCTGCGGTGACGTGGGGGCCGTCCAGTCCCTGCAAGAGGAGTGGAACGTGGACGAACGGGAGGGCGATCGCCGTCCAGAAGCTAAGAAACTGCAGGGGTTCTTTCAGCGAGGAGACGACTCGTCGCGAGCGGGAGTTGCGCTGTGACTCGGCCTCCTGGCTCGATCGGGGCACCGAATCGTTGGGGAGCGGGGAGTGGTTGGACATGGGACACCTCCTGAGTAGTCACGACTTTCACTGCCATCATCATATAATAGACCGAATATTGGGTCCGTTTCGGTCCGTTTCAGCCACTGATCTTCCCCTCGTGGACGTTTTACAAACACACGAGAGATGCTCAAACGTTTTAATCTCCGATCTGCTGGAGTTTCATTGTTATCGGGAACGTCGGCGGTCTTGCCTACCCGCCACCACAGGTCGACGGTCCGAGCGCAATCGCCTTGTACCGTCGACACCCTCCCCTAGCCATGAGCGAGCGAACCGCGACGGTCACACGCGAGACCGCCGAGACGACTATCGACCTGACTCTCGCCGTCGACGGCTCCGGCCAGGCCGACGTCGACACCGGCATCGGCTTTTTCGATCATATGCTGACTTCGTTCGCCAAACACGGCCTCTTCGACCTCGAGGTCGACTGTGACGGCGACCTCGAAGTCGACGACCACCACACGGTAGAGGACGTCGCGATCGTGTTAGGGGCCGCCTTCGACGAGGCACTCGGCGACCGCTCGGGGATCGTCCGGTTTGCCGACCGACGCGTCCCCCTCGACGAGGCCGTTGCGGGCGTCGTCGTCGACGTCAGCGGCCGGCCCGTCTTCCGATTCGACGGTGAGTTCTCCCAGGAACGGGTCGGCGGGATGACCAGCCACATGGCGAAACACTTCCTGCGATCGCTCGCGACCAACGCCGGGTTGACCCTTCACGCCGAGGTCGACGGCGAGAACGCCCACCACGAGATCGAGGCGCTGTTCAAGGCGACCACACGCACACTCGACGACGCGACCCGCCTCGACGAGCGCCGGGAGGGGGCGCCGAGCACGAAAGGACAGTTGTAGCCCTAGGTCGGTTTCGCCGGCCGCTCGGCCTGCCGTGGCGGGACGACGACGTCTATTCTGGTCCCGTCGCTCTCGGGGTCGACGCCCACGGACCCACCACAGTTGACGACGAGCCAGTTCACCATCCAGAGGCCCAGCCCGCTGCCGTGACGCAACTGGGTTTCTTCTTCGTCGTCGAGCACGGTGAGTTCCTGTTCTGTGAGGCCTGGCCCGTTGTCGACCACCGAGAACCGGACCTCGCCGTCGTCGGTCGCGTCGGCTTCGAGGTCGACTACGGGACTGGGTTCGTCGTTGTGCCTGATGGCGTTCTCGAGCAGTTCCTCGACAACCCGCGTCAACTCCCCATCGACCTGCCAGGTCGCGACCTCGTCGGCCAGCCGAACCGACCCGTCGACGTCCGCGCCCTCGAGGACGCGGCGGGCCCGGTCGACGACCTCCTCGACGGTGTCCGGATCGCCCGAGATCCCGGTCCGGTCCAGGACGTTCTCGACCTCCCGCGCTTTCTCCGACCGGGCGGCGATCTCGTCTGCCACCGCCCTGATCGTCTCGACCGGTTCGGCGACCGCCTCCCGTTCGACCGACGACGGGAGCGACTCGAGGGCGTCCTCGGCCCGTCTCGCGTTCCCGGAGACGAGGGTCATCTCGTTTCGTAGGTTGTGTCGGAGCACCCGGTTGAGGACGGTGAGGCGTTGTTCTCTGACGTGGCGGTCGGTGATGTCCGCCTGGATGGCGACGAAGGCGACGGGCTCGCCCTCGTCGGTGACGGGTGCGACCGTCTGGCGGGCCAGGTACCGGTCGCCGTCTCTGGTCTTGTTTACGATCTCCTCTTCGAACACCTCGCCGGCGAGGATCGTCCCCCAGAGACGGTCGTAATACGCCTCGTCCATCTCCCCGGAGTTTAAGATCTCGGGTGTTCGCCCGACCGCTTCCTCGGCGGAGTAGCCCGTGATCTCCTCGAACGCCGGGTTCACGTGACGGATCGTCCCGTCGACGTCGGTGATGTAGACGGCGTACCCCGCGTGGGAGATGGCCTCGCGGTACTCCGTCGACTCCTCGTGGGCCCTGATCGCCGCGATGGCGTGAGAGAGCATCCCGCCGATCTCGACGAAAAGCTCCGCCTCCGCCGAACTGAACCCGGCCGATGCCGTAGTGTAGATCCCCAACACCTCGGTCCCGCCGTCGGGGGACTCCAGTGGCACCGCGAGACACTCGGTGATCCCCAACCCCGCCGCCTCGGTCGCCCACCCCCCGTCGCCTTCCCTCACCTCGAGGCGGCATTGCTCTCCGGTTTCGGCGGCCTCGAGGACCGGTTCGCGTCGGTCGGCGTTCGCCAGCCGCCCCTCGACGTACCCCGACGGCTCACCGCCCACGTAGCCGGTGTCGTCCCCGGGATAGAGCCAGACGATGCGGTAGCTCTCGATGTCGGCGATCGTCTCGGCCACTTTCTCCCTGAGGGTCTCGGGGCCCGTGTTCTCGACCAGCGCCTCGCTGATCTCCTGGTACAGCCGCGTGAGTTCCTCGAGGTGGGCGACCCGCGAGACGTCCGTCAGGGTGATCGCACTCGCCGCCATGGGGGCGTCCGGCAGGGCGGTCCGTTCGGCCTCGAACTGTCGCTCCCGGCCGTCGACGGTTCGTTCGAGCACGACCGTCTCGCCGTCCTCGAGGGCCGCGAGTTCGTCGTCGACGGTCTCGAGTGGCGTCGTTCGCTGTGAGAGGTCGGCGACGACGGCTGCCGCGCTGTCGTTGTAGTTTATCACGTACCCCCCCTCGTCGACGATGACCACGCCCTCGGAGATGCTGTCGGCGATATACGACCTGTCCGGCGAACTGAGACGTGTAAACTCAGTGCGGGCGTAGAACAACACTCCGAGCGCGAACACCGCGACCCCGAGTGGTTCGTAGTTGACGTACAGGAGGTAGCCGTCGGTGTAGTAGGAAATCGCGTACGGGACGATCGGCACGGCGGTGGCGGTGACCAGCGCGTAGAGGTGTAGCGGCTGGCTGTCGGCCTCGGAGAACGACTCGAAGAGCCACCAGAACCCGACGCCGGCGGCGGTGTAGGCGAAGCCGGTGACGAACCAGTGAACGGCGAAGTGGTCGATCCGGGCGTGTCTGAACGGCTCGGTCGCGATCTCGGCGTGAAAGTAGGCCCCGTGAAGCGGATTCGTGAGTTTGATGACGACGACCGAGCCGAGGATGGCGGCCCCGACGAGTCGGTACGTTCGATCGCGGTGGTACTGGCGTCCGCTGTAGGCGGACGCGAAGTAGAGCCACGCGAAGACGGTGGAGATCCCCACGATCAACGCCCCCGTGTAGACGATCCGCTTCGTCGCGATCGACGTCGTGAGAAACTGGCCCGCGGTGAAAAGCGACCACGCCCCCGACGTCACGAGCAATCCCCCCAGTCCCCGGCGGACGTCGGGGTGGTCGAGCGACCGGACGCCGAGCAATCCGGCCAGACAGGCGACGCCAGCCGCGGTGAACACGACGACGTACGTGACGTACAGCGATAGCACGATGTTCCCCCCTCCTAGTACACTTCATCGAGAGAACTTCAATCAATGGGCCGGCTCCCGTCATCGAGTAACCGCGGTTCATCGAACCCACCCCGACGAACGCCGGACATTATACCACGGCGCGTGTATACCCCGACGAATGTTCGACGAGATCATGGAGAAGTTCGAGGGGTCACCGAGCCAGCAGGCGGTCATCCGGCTGTTACTCGAGCGTGGCTTTTCGGTCAACGACGAGGGCCGGGTCGTCTCCGGGGGCATCGAGATCCCCAACACGGGGATCGCAAGGGAGATCGACGTCGATCGGCGCGTGGTGGACTCGACCACCGACGTCATCCTCGCTGATTCGGAGCTACGCCGGATCTTCCAGAACATCTCTCAGGTGCCGAGCCTGATGGATCTCGCGCCCGTCCTCGATCTCACCGTCCTCTCGGTCGAAGTCGCCGACGCCGAGGAGAAAGGCATCGTCGCCACCGTCACCCGAGTACTCGCCGACCACGACGTCTCGATCCGCCAGACGATCAGCGAGGATCCCGAGTTCACCGACGACCCCCGGCTGTATCTCATCACCGACCAGGACCTCCCCGGCGAGGTGATTACGGACATACGGGACCTCGAGTTCGTCCACAAGATCGAGTTACAGTGATACTGATATCTCGGGGAACACGTTATCCGGGGAGACCGATGGGCTCTTTTCGCCCGCCTGAGTAGCGCCGTCATGAGCGATACGCCGCCCGCGGGTGATCGGCGGTGAGCGAGACGTTTCGAACCGTCACCGAACCCGCTACTGCCAGCTTCGTCGTCCAGGGCTCCGAGTTTCTCGGCCACGTCCGTCCCGTCGACTCGACCGAGGAAGCCGAGGCGTTCGTCGAGGAGGTCCGCGAGGAGTACGCCGACGCGACCCACAACGTCCCCGCCTACCGGGTCCGTACCGGTTCCGACGGGCAGTTCCTCCGGGAGTACTCGAGCGACGACGGCGAACCCTCGGGGTCGGCTGGCAAACCCGCACTGAACGTCCTCACCCAACGTGACCTCGAGAACGTCGCCGTCGTCGTCACCCGCTACTACGGCGGGACGAACCTCGGCGTCGGCGGACTCGTCCGGGCCTACTCGCGGGCGGTAACAACGGGCGTCGACGAGGCGGGCGTGATCGAGGAGCGACCCCACGACCGCGTCGAGGTCACGGTCGAATACGACGACTCCGGTACTGTCCGGGGAATCCTCGAGAGTGAAGACTACGAGTTCGACGCCGATTACGACACACGGGTCCACTTTTCCGTCCGCGTGCCACTCGCCGAAGCCGAGGCGTTCCGTGACCGTCTGCGAAGTGCGACGGGCGGCCGGGCCGACCTCGAGTGACGGTTCCCGGACGGGTCGGTACACCGGTGGTCGCTACCCCGTTCAGGCGCCGCCGGTGAACCCCACAACGGACCGTATCACAGGTGCGGTTCGAGTGGCCCCCTCGGGTACCGACGGCGGCCGCGTCTCCGGGTCTCGAGTGGAAACGGTGGATTCGCCGTTCCCGTGTCCGTCCGTCCTCACACTGGCGGGCGAAAACCCGCCGGGGTTTCCCACGTCAGTATCAGGTCGTCCGGAACGCCCGGTCGCCCGCGTCGCCCAGGCCGGGGACGATGTAGCCGTCGTCGTCGAGGTAGTCGTCGATCGAGACGGTGAGCAAGTCGACCTCGGGGAACGCCTCGCCGACGCGCAGGAGTCCTTCCGGGGCCGACACCGCAGAGAGGACGACCAGGTTCCCGGGTTCGGGGGAGTTCTCGACGACGCGATCCAGAACCGCACACATCGTGCTCCCGGTCGCGAGCATCGGGTCGGCGATGATCACCGTGTCCTCCTCGGTGATCTCGGGCAGTTTCACGTAGTCGACCGTGATCGGGAACGAACCGTCCTCTTCCCGACCTGCGGACTCGTCTCGGCTCGCGCTGATGACACCCTGCCGGGCCCGCGGGAAGGCCTTGAGCAGTCCCTCGACGAAAGGCGTCGCCGCCCGCAAGACGTTGACGATGACGACGTCGTCTACCCCCTTCACGCACTCTCCCATCGTTTCCTCGAGGGGTGTCTCGAGTTGGACGTACTCGGTCTCCATGCGACCGTCGATGATCTCGTAACCACAGATCCGCCCGAGTTTCACGAGCCCCTTGCGGAAACTGACCTGTTCGGTCTCGACGTCTCGGAGTCTCGAGAGCGTGTCCCGTGCCAGGGCGTGGGTGACGAGATACGCCTCGTCGCGGTCTTCGATCGCCATCTCGTTTGGACGGCCGTCCGCCTGGGAGTATAACCTGTCGGTTCGGCCACCCGGGCCGGGAACTGTCTGTGGGGCCACCGTGTCGTACCATCAGGTGTATACGTCACATTTTGCTGGCTGGTAGAGAAGTTTATATCGTTCGCCCCATAGGACTCAAATCAGTCGAATGGAAGAGAGCATCTCGGGATTCAAGACTCGTGGTGACTGGGGTGACGTCGTCGAACACGGCGAACGCATCACTCACGCCCTCAGGGACGCCGGCGTCCACGACCCCGACGCCGACTACGGGGCCCGCTTCGCTCGCGCCTTCGAGGAGTGGGACGAGTGGCGACCGAAAGCCCACGAGACCCTCGAATCGGACGTCAGTGAGAAGACCGCCGATCAGGCGAGCGTCGAGGAAGGCAAGGGGGAACAGGCGGGCAAAGGTCCCGACGAGGACATCAAGACCGCCGGGGAGAAACTCTCCGAATCCTACGAGGCCTTAGAGGACGACGACGCCGGGAACGCCGTCGACACCTGGAAGGAGTCGGTCGATTACGTCGCTCGGGCGGCGGACACTGCCGGGCGGAAGGCCCTCCGGCGAGTCGAGGACACGGTCTACCAGCGCGTGATGACCCAGCTTGCCCCCTACTACTTCGACAACGAACTCGTCAGCGCCAACATCCAGCAGTCGGGCCGTGGCGAGGGCGAGGAGTTCGTCTTCGAGGTCAACGTCAACGACGACCTCCTCAAAGACGACGTCTCCGACTCCCTGGCCGAGTACGAAGACGAGGTCGACCGCTGGCACGTCGAAGTCGAGAAGGACACGGCGACCGCCGAAGCCATCGAAGGTGCCGAACCGCCGCCGGAACCCGAGGACAACTCCAAGTCGACGACCAACTGATACTGTCGAGGAAAAATCTGGCGAATTTTCGCTCGCCAGTATTGCGATTACCGACCGATGTGTCCGGGTCACTCGCCACCGGACGGCGTCCGGTTCCCCGTGACTCTCTGTCTTCGCAGTTGCTCGGCGGGCTGTGTACGTATTCTCGTCCGACAGTGCCCCCTCAGAACCGGTGGCGCGGACAGGTCGGCACACACTTGTAGGGGCCGCAAGTAGGGGCCCGATAGATGGTCGAAATCGCGACGCTTGCGACGTTCCTCGTTGCCGCTCTCGCGAGCCTCTTCATGGCGTGGTCGATCGG
>LKNC01000031.1 GCA_001564255.1 Natrialbaceae archaeon Tc-Br11_E2g1 | reverse complement strand
CGATCGGGCGTCACCGAACTACCAAGGCTAACGTCAGACCTCGTCTTGACGGGTGCCCGCAGGGGCGAGGTCCTCATCTTCTGCGTATTAGTTTGTAGAGCCCGGGTACTACTTAAGACCTGCTAATCGATCGTCCACTGAGAGTGGTTTTCATACCCGGACGAGAGTCACAGTCACACAATAATCGACCCGGGCTCCGGAACCGATGGGCTGATTGTCGACCCGACGCTATAGCCTGCAATGACCGAGATTACACTCTATGAACTCTCGAGTTGTCCGTTCTGTATCAGGGTCCGGCGCAAACTCGAGGAACTGGACCTCGAGTACGACGTGATCGAAGTTCCACGATCACACAGGTCACGAACGGAAGTAAAAGAGATCAGCGGGCAGACGGGTGTTCCGGTGATCGTCGACGAAGAACACGGCGTCGACGGGATGGCGGAGAGTTCCGATATCGTCGCGTACCTAGAAGAGACCTACGGTAACTAGTACTCCGTCAAGCGTCGAGTGCAGGGCCAAACCGGCCCAAGCGACGGGGTCGATGCAGGTCAGGCTAGACCGCTTCACGCTCTGTACGCTCGCGGATGACCTCCCGGAGTTCCTCGGCGTTCCGGAGGGTCTCGAGTTCGTCGCGTTCGACGATAGCGGTTCCCTTGATCGATTCTCGCTTTGCGCGATCGACGAAGTAAACCGAGCGCGTTCGTGCGACCTGCCCGATCGAACTCATGATACGGGCACGCTTCTCGGCGGTTTTCGTGAGCTCGGAGTGGCCGGTGAGGACGACGTTCTCGTCGTCATCCTCACCTTCGCTTACGGCTTTGAACGGGGATCGAACGGTCGGGTGAACGCGGAAGCCGGCACGGGTGAGGACGGTGACGATCGCCTCGTCGTTGGGATCGGCTTCGGGGTCGTCGGGCGTGGGATCGGCGTCGTGGACGTCGTCTGCACCGTCTAAGACGTCCACGGGGTTCGTAAGCGAGGAATCGAACAGGTCCTCTAGAGCCATTGCGATCTCGATAGAGGCGTTCATACCGTCCTCGTACTTCGAGACCGTCCGCCTGGAGACGCCGAGTTCACTCGCGAGTCGGCCGAGACTCCAGTCGCGCTCTTGGCGTTCGTCCGCGAGCAAATCCCCGTCGATGTTGACGTACAGGCCGCCGGGTGCGGCGTAGATCAGCGGTGGGACACCCTCGACGAACAGGTTGTAGCCGGTGTCGGGGTTGAGGACGGGGACGCCGTGGCGGAAATAGACGACATCGGGTTTCAGATCCTCGTCACGACTTCGCAGGCCGATGACCAGTGGCGTCGCCTCGAGGTAGCTGCCGAGACGGCGCATTTCGTGGCCGGTGGCCTCGTTGAACGCGTCGATGTTGCCGAGAATCTTCACGAGCACGAGGTTGTCCCGACGGCGGGCTGCGACGTCGAAGCTCTTCGGTCGAATCGCACACCGGTCGCTCACCGTAAAGCCCGCGTCCTCGAGCATCGCGGTGACGTTGCCGACCAGTGCGGACCGTGACATACGGGTACCTAGGCAACTCCTCCTACAATAGCTTTTCCCCGCGGTGTCTGAAAGCCCTCTTGCGGTTCTTCCGTAAGTCGGCAATACGCTTATGTATGTATCTACGTCGCGTGAACGATCACCGCCGGCCCGAAAGCGGTTACTTTCCCGGTCTGTAAGGATGAGTGATGGCCGTCGTCGGATTAGACGACACGGACTCCCGGGAACTCGGGATGTGTACGACCTACGTCGCGACGCGGGTAGCCGAGCGTTTGAAACGGGTGGGGGACGTAGAGCGGGTCCTCCTGGTTCGGCTCAACCCGGCCGTGCCACACAAGACGCGGGGGAACGCCGCACTCGCGGTTCACGTCGACTGTGACCCCGAAGTCGCCTTCGAGGTCGCTCGCGAGGAACTGGAGTCGCGTGCAGTGACCGACGACGAGCGGACGAACCCCGGGCTGGTCGTAGCCGACGACGGTCCGACCGACGTTCCGGACGCCGTCGGGGCGTTCGCCCGGGCGGCCGTCCACGACCACCTCGAGATCGCCGACGCCGAGACAGTGATCGAGGGGCAGGGCTACCGGAGTTGGGGGGCGGGAAACGGCCGCGGAAGGGTCGGTGCGCTGGCGGCAATCGGGAGTTGGCGGGCTTTCGAGGAGTGGACCTACGAGTACATCTCCTACCGCGAACCCGACCGATGGGGGACGCCACGGGAGGTCGACCACGGGTCGGTCTTTGGGGCAGCGGAGTGGGGCTATTCCGACGTGTGGGACACCGTCGACCGTGGCGAGGACGAGACCGTCTGTGTGCCACACACGCCGGGGCCGATCCTCCACGGGATCAGAGGCGACGACCCCGACGCCGTCCGCGAGGTCGCCAAGCGGATCGAGGGGGAACCCGTCGATCGGACACGGCTTTTCCTCACCAACCAGGGGACTGACGTTCACCTCCAGGATGGCGGGGTTTCGACGGTCAGGGACGGACGGGCCTACCGACTCGAGGGGACCGTCGCGACCGAACCCGAGACGAAACGGGGTGGACACGTCTTTTTTACCCTCGAGGAGGACGGACAGGGCCTCGAGTGTGCCGCGTTCGAGCCGACGAAGCGGTTCCGTGATCGCGTGCGCGCTCTACGCGTAGGCGATCGGCTCACCGTCTGTGGCGAGATTTCCCGGGGGACCTGTAAACTCGAGAAGTTCGCCGTCCGCGGGGTAGTCGAGACCGAACGGGTCACGCCGACCTGTCCTGACTGTGGACGAACGATGAAAAGCGCCGGCAAGGATCAGGGGTATCGGTGTCGGGACTGTGGTACCGACGCCGACGGCAAGGTCGAGGTTGCCGTCGAGCGCGACCTCGAGGAAGGGTGGTACGAGGTCCCACCGTGTGCTCGCAGACACGTCGCGAAGCCACTGATCAGGGGCGGGTTCGACGCCGAGATACACCCCGAACGGTAGTCCGTCCGACGTTTCGGGCTCGAGGTCAGTTCTCCCGGCGTGGAACCTCGTGACGGCCGAAGCCGTAGCGCAGACGGCTGGCAAGCCGCCGTGAGAACCGCCCGTCGTCGGCCCGCGACCCGAAGCGTTCGGCCAGCGCGGTGTAGATCAGGGGGACGGGCACGTCCTGCTCGAGACCTTCCTGGACCGTCCAGGTACCCGTCGAGCCGCCCTCGATCCGGTCTGCCACGTCGCCGAGGTCGGAACCTTCCTCGCGGAAGGCCTCCTCACAGAGTTCGAGCAGCCACGAGCGGATCACCGCGCCGTTGTTCCAGACGCCGGCGACGTCCTCCAGGTCGAGGTCGTAGCGACCCTCGGAGAGGAGTTCGAAGCCCTCGCCGTAGGCCTGCATCAGCGCGTACTCGACGCCGTTGTGGACCATCTTGACGTAGTGACCCGAGCCGGCGGGACCCATGTGACCGTGGCCGTCGGGGCCGGTGGCGACGGCGTCGAAGACCGGCGTCAGTTCCTCGTAGGCGTCTTCGGGACCGCCGATCATGAGCGAGAAGCCGAGTTCCGCGCCGGCGGGGCCACCGGAGGTCCCACAGTCGAGATACCGGGCCGGACAGGACTGCGCGCGGCGCACGGAGTCCTGGAAGTAGGAGTTCCCGCCGTCGACGACGACGTCATCGTCCGAAAGGTGGTCCTCGAGGTCGTCGAGTGCGGCGTCGACGGGCTCACCTGCGGGAACCATGAGCCAGATGTACTTTTCCCCGCCCAACCGCTCTGTGAGATCCGTCACCGAGTCGGCGGGCTGGGCACCCGCGTCTGCGGCGTCGGCGACCGCGTGGGCGTCTACGTCGAAGGCGACGACGTCGTGGCCGGCGTCGAGTACCCGTTCGGTGACGATCCGTCCCATCCGCCCGAGTCCGATGACTCCCAGTTGCATGAAGGGTGATGGGCCCGCCCGCGAGGTAGTGGTTGCGATTTCTCCGCCGACGGGCTCGAGCTAGCTGAACGAGCCAAGCGAGGACTGCAGGCGTCGCGCCGTCCCGCCGACCTCGAGGTCGTAGCCCACCAGGTCCCGCAGGTCGACGGCGTAGTTCGTGCCGCCGGCCTCGAGGACGACCAGCCGCCCTTTCACCCCGAGCACCGTCCCGGTGAGCACCGTCTCCCGGACGGGGCGTGACTCGAGGTCGAGGCCGTAATCGAAGGTAAACCGCTCGGTGACGTCGTACTCGGTGAGGAGTACAGCCCAGGCCCGCTCGTCGAGGGCCTCGGCGAGCGAATCCACCTTCGCGGGCGTCCGGACGCGATCGACCAGTTCGTGGGCGATCTCGGCTTCGATCTCGCGGGCGATCCGTCCGTCCGAGACGGTGTGGAGACGAACGCCGCGGTCGGCTCCTTGCTCGCACAGTCGGGTCTCGAGGCGCCACTCTTTCGTGACGCCCACTTTGAACGTGTCGGGGGCGAACGCCGCGAGGTAGACGACGTGGGTCTCGTGACAGTCCATCTCGGCTTTCAGGCAGGTACCCGTACAGCGGGCACACACCCACGTGCTCGCGTGCTGGTCACAGTGGGGGGCAGCCGGGCGATCGCAGGCGTGGTGGACGTCGCCGTCGACCGAACCGGCACAGTGGCGCTCGCCAAGCGAATAGGAGAGATCGGTGCCGGCCTCGAGCGGACGGGTCTCGATCTCGTCGCCGTTGCTCACCACCAGCGTCGCCTCGTGCCCGTTCGTCTCGTAGCCGACGATCTGCACGTCTCCCTGTAGGCGGGGTCGAAACATATACTTCCGGTCGTGGGGCCACCGCCGGAGACGGGACCGTACGCCTCCGGTACGGATCGAATGTACGCCGGCGGTCCCCGTCGTTCTCATCGGCTGTTGACTGGTCCGGGCGACCACTACGGAAGAACGCACGGGAACACAAAGAACGACGTGACGGCTGTGGGATCGTCGGGGGGAGTTCGGACAACGTGGCGGATCCGACGACGACCGCCCGCGACCTGACGGGGTGGAGGTCGTCGGCTGGCTACTCGCCGCGCTCGTCGTACTCCTCGGGGGTATACGTCGACAGCTCCAGGGCGTGGATGTCCGTCGTCATGTGATCGCCCAGTGCGTCGTACACCAGCTGGTGTTGCTGGACGAGGGACACGTCCTCGAACTCGGTAGAGACGACCGTCGCCTCGAGGTGGTCGTCGTCGTGTTTTCCGCGGGCTCGGGAGACGGTCGCGTCGGCCTCGAGTTCGTCCTCGATGAGTTTCTCGACGTCTGTGGGGTTCATGCTTCGAAGTTAGGGATCTCGGGGCAAAAACGCCGCGGTATGGGGCAGCGACCACCGGGTTTATACGCTTTCGGGGCACCCTCGCGGGTATGTCACTGGCAGCACAGACGCGCCGAGCCGTCGCCGACCACCCATTTCTCGTGGCGGCGTTACGCGCGGGCGTGCTCAACTACACCGCCGCGGCCCGCTTTCTCGAGGTCGACGGCGAGGTCGACGCGATCGCCACGGCTCTGCGCCGGTACGCCGAGGAGTTACCCGACTACGAGACGACCGCCCGCCGGACGCGCGTGACGATGCAAAGCGGCGTCGGCCCGGTCGAGGATCCGGCGAACGCACTGTTCGTCGTCGGTGGCACGGCCATCGGCGAGGGCGGCGATCGGACGGCGATCCTCGCAGCCGGCGAGGTCGACGCGCCCGCGCTGGCGACGGTCCTCGAGGCGCTGTCGGTCGAGGAGGTTGCGGTCACTGCCGCGGGCGTCGGCGAAGAACGGATGGTGGTCGTGGTCGATCGCCTCGAGGGGGCGACCGCGGTTCGAGCCGTCGAAGGTGCCCTCGAGGCGGTCCCGATCTGATTACTCGAGTTCGCTGTCGGGCCGGACGACGACCTTGCCAAAGCCTTCGCGCTCTTCGAGCATCTCGTGGGCGCGGGCGGTCTCGCTCATCGGGAGGACGTCGCGGATCGCGGGCTGGAACGTGCCGTCCCAGACGAGTTCGAGCACGTCGTCGACCTGTTCGGGCGTGGCCATCGTCGAACCGATGATCTCGAGTTGGTTCCAGAAGATCCGCGGGATGTCGGTTTCGGGGTTGCCTCCGCCGGTGCCACCGCAGGTGACCAGTCGGCCGCCCTTGGCGAGGCTCTTGATCGAGTCGCGCCAGGTCGGTGCGCCGACGTGTTCGACGACGACGTCGACGCCCGCGCCGTCGGTTTCGGTGCGGACCCACTTCGCGAAGTTCTCCTCTTCGTAGTTACAGACGTGATCGGCACCGTGGTCTTTCGCGTACTCCAATTTCTCTTCGGTGCTGCCGGTCGCGTACACTTCCGCGCCCGCGTAGTCGGCAATCTGGAGGGCGGCGTGGCCGACGCCACCGCTTGCGCCCAGGACGAGTACGTTCTCGCCCGCTTTCAGGTCGGCCCGATCGATCAGCATCCGCCAGGCGGTCTGGAAGACGAGCGCACTCGAGCCCGCGACCTCCCAGTCGACGTGGTCCGGGACCGGGATCAGGTTGTCCTCGGAGATGGCGGTGTATTCCGAATGGACGCCCGGGACGTGTTCGCCGATGATGTGGTATTTGGGGTCGAGCGTGGGGTCGTCCATCCGGAGGTCGCCGACGCCGGCCGAGACCGCCACGTGGTCGCCCTCCTCGAAACGGGTGACGTCCTCGCCGGTCTCGACGACGACGCCCGCGCCGTCACTGCCCGGAATGTGGGGCATCTCGAGGTCGAGCGTCGGGAGACCCCGGCGGGTCCAGATATCGAGATGGTTGAGCGCGGCGGCTTTGACGTCGACGAGGACCTCGTCGCGGTCGACTTCTGGATCGGGGTACTCGCCGTATTCGATGACGTCCGTGTCTCCGTGTTCAGTGATCTTGACGGCTTGCATACCAGTGGCATAGTCGAACCACTACAAAATAGTGTCGAAGAATATATCGACGTGTGTCGATCTCACTGCCGGCGATCGGGGATCGTTTTTCACCCGGTAGCGTGAACTGAACGGCATGACCGAAGACACGGGCGAACTCCCCGAGACCGTCGGCGTCGCCGTCGTCACGGTATCCTCGGAGTCGAGTCTCGAGGACGACGCGGCCGGCGGGGCGATCGTCGCGGCGTTCGAGGCGGCCGACCACGAAATCGTCACCCGGGAACTCATCGGGCGGGCTCACGACAACGTCCAGGCGAAGATCTCGCGGGTCGTCGGCCGGGACGACATCGACGTCGTCGTCACCGTCGGTGGAACCGGCATCGAGCCACGGGACGCGACCCTCGAGGCGGTACGACCGCTGATCGACAAGGAACTGCCCGCCTTCCTCGACCTGTTTCACGAACTCTCCTACGCCGACATCGGAACGCAGGTGGTGAGCAGCCGGGCACTCGCCGGAATCGCCGAGGGTATTCCGGTGTTCTGTCTGCCAAACAGTGAGACGGCGACGCGTCTGGCCTGTGAGGAGATCATCGTCCCCGAGACACCGCGGTTGACGACGCTTTCCGGGCCGGAGGACGGAGACGAGGAGTGATCCTGGCGTCCTCCCACTCGCGGTCCTCCGTCCGTGGTTGTTCGACCAACAGTGTGTGTATTTTGTCAGATGCTAGCAAGTGGTTTAAATTCGAGGGAAACACACGCTCTGTATGGACAAACAGTCGATCCGCGAAATGGTGTGGAACGACCTCGAGGAGTCGGGCGAGGCGCGGTTCCCGTTCCCACCTCACGGGCGTATCCCCAACTTCGCGGGGGCGAAGACGGCAGCCGACCGACTCACGGACCAGCCCGAGTGGGAGGAGGCGGAGACGATCAAGGCAAACCCCGACGCCCCGCAGTTGCCGGTCCGCAGGCGCGCACTCCGGGAGGGAAAGACCCTCTACATGGCTGTGCCGAGACTCCGCGAGGAGAAGTGTTTTCTCGAACTCGATCCCGCCGAACTCGCCGATTACGACGCCGCGACGACCGTCTCGGGCATCGGCGAGTACGGCAGACAGGTCGGCCCCGAAGCGGTCGGGACGGTCGACCTGATCGTCTCCGGGAGCGTCGCCGTTAGCGCGGACGCAAGCGGCGAAGGAAGCGAACTCGAGGAGGGCGTCCGCATTGGCAAGGGCGAGGGGTACAGCGACCTCGAGTACGCGATCTTGCGTGACCTGGGGCTGGTCGACGAGGGGACGCCGGTCGCGACGACGGTCCACGAACGACAGGCGCTCCCCGAGGAACTCACACTCGAGGCCCACGACATCCCGATGGATCTGGTCGTGACGCCGGAGCGTGTCATCCGTCCGGAACCCCGGGAGAAACCCGCGGGTATCGACTGGGAACTACTCGACGCGGAGCGTCTCGATGAGATACCCGTCCTCGAGCGGTTGCACGAGCGGACGTCGTCGGCCTGTCGCTCGTCGAACGTGTAGGGTGTGGTGGGCCCTGGGGGGTGGGCCCACCAGCGACAAGCGGGAAAAACGCCCGTGGTGTGACAATGGTGGGGGAAGGGCGCTGTGGTGGGGGGGTTGCTGGAAGTCGCGGGATCGACGAGGCAATGGGTGCCTCCGGGGGGTGTACCCGTCGACCTCCATCCATCGCTTCCGGCCGATGGTACTTGAACGGGGGAGACGGTATTCGACGGTTTCCTCGAGTTCGGTCACGCTTTAGGACAGTTTAACCGGCCGTAAAACCGTGTGAGACAGTTCACACCGGACGTTCGTTGATTCACGGGGCGAAACAATCACTTGTTGCGTACTCGAGCGATCGAGGCCCTACGAACGAACTGTATGGGTTGTGCCCCGATCGACTGGTGGTCTATACACCGCGAGCGTTCCGCCCGCGGTGGATCCCCGACCGTTCGGCGTGGAGAACTGGCGTGGTGGTCACAACACGTCGCTGACCACCGGAGGTAAACGGCGGGTTCGGCGTTACTTGTCTACGAGCATTCCCCCGTCAACGTTGACGGGGGTCCCGTGGATGAACGACGAGTCATCGCCTGCGAGGAAGGTTGCGACCCGAGCGATTTCCTCGGGGTCTGCGGGGCGTTCGGCGGGAGTGACCGCCGACATCTCTTGGAGTTCGTCCTCCATGTCGTCGGTCATCCCGGTCTTGACGGCCCCGGGGCAGATAGCGTTGGCTCGGATGTCCGGGCCGTAGGCTTCAGAGAGGTGTTTGGTGAGGCCAATGAGTCCGTGTTTGGAGGCCGTGTACGCGGCCCCGCCTCCGCCCGCAACTTTGCCTGCGATAGAGGCGGTATTGATGACGATCCCCTCTTCGTCCCCGTCTTTGAGTGCTGGAAGCGCCTCCCGCGTGAGATAGAAGGGGCCATCGAGATTGACTCCGATGACAGCGTCCCAGAGGTCGTCGGAGGTGTCTCCGGCGGGCGCAAAGTCATCCAGGATGCCCGCGTTGTTCACGAGGACGTCGATGGTCCCGTACTCCTCTAGGGCTGTTTCGACGACGGTTTCGACACTTTCCGTGTCGGATACGTCCCCGAATACGCCGATTGCTGTTCCGCCATCGTCGGTGATTTCCGAGACGACTTCGTCGGTTCCGTCCTCGTCTACGTCGACGACGACGACGTTCGAGCCTTCCTCGGCAAACTCGACGGCCATCGCTCGACCCATCCCCGACGCTGCGCCCGTTATAACCACTGTTGCGTTTTGCAGTGTAACCATAGTCCATTATGTACAACGGTCTATAAGGACTTAATACTATGCCACGGGCACTCACCACCGGCCCCCGGTATCAGTCGACCAGTTCCTCGGCGACCACGTCGGCCGCCACGAGCCGGGGATCGATGGCCAGATCGAGCTGTCCCCGGACGAACTCCGGGACCGTGTCCTCGGCGTAGACGACCGTCCGGAGGTCGTCGGTGAGATCGACCGCGATCGGAATCGTCGTCGCCTGTGAGACGTCCGTCAGAACGTACAGGTCGGCGTCGACGATCCCCGCGTCCTCTAAGTCGGGACGGGTGAGGTGGTCGCCCTCGAGTTCCAGGCGGGTGACCGAGACGTCCTCCGTCTCGAGGGCGTCGCCGATCCCGTCGGCGTCGTCGCCGGCGACGATGGCGTGCATTGTCACTCGTACTCGATGGTCGCGGGTGGTTTGTGGGTCACGTCGTAGACGACGCGGGCGACGTTGTCGTTCCCGCCCGTGATCCGGGACTGGATGCGCTGGAGGGTCTCCCAGTCGATCTCCTGGGCGCGGGCGGTCATCCCGTCTCTTGAGTCGACCGAGCGAACCGAGACGACCCAGCCGTGGACGCGGTTATCACCTTTGACGCCCGTCGCCTTCCCGACGACGGCGGCCAGCGCCTGCCACGGGTCGTACTCCTCGAGTTCCTCCTCGACGACGTGACAGGCGTGGCGGGCGACCTCGAGTTTCTCTTCTGTGACCTCGCCGATGACGCGGACGGCGAGTCCGGGGCCGGGGAACGGCATCCGTTCGGCGACGAGTTCCTCGAGACCGAGGTGGCGGGCGACCTCCCGGACCTCGTCTTTGTAGAGGTCACGGACGGGCTCGACGATACCCTCGAAGTCGACGACCTCGGGCAGGCCACCGACGTTGTGGTGGGACTTGATGCCGCCTTCGCTCTCGATGCGGTCGGGGTAGATCGTCCCCTGGACCAGATAGTCCGCGTCGGCCTCTGTGGCCTCGCGTTCGAACTCGCGGATGAACCCCTCGCCGATCACGTGGCGTTTCTCCTCGGGATCGGTGACGCCCTCGAGTGCGCCGAGAAAGCGCTCTTTGGCGTCGACGACGCGCAGACTCTCCATGTAGGCGAACGTCTCCTCGATCTGTTCGGTTTCGCCCTGTCTCATCAGGCCGGTGTCGACGTAAACCGGGGTGAGTCGGTCGCCGATGGCCTCGTAGGCCAGCGCGGCGGCGACACTCGAGTCGACGCCCCCGGAGAGGGCGATGACCGCGTTCGCGTCGCCGATTTCGTCTTCGATCTCTTCGATTGCTTCCGGGACGAACGTCTCTGTATCTACCATCAGTGGGTTACCTCCGTTTCTTCCGTGTCCGCAGCGTCGCCTGTCTCACGACCCGGCCCCTCGAGGGCCCCCTCGAGGAGTCCCACGAAGGGTGGGCTCGGGTTTCCGGGTCGGGAGCTGTACTCGGGGTGGAACTGCGTGCCGACGAAGTACGGGTGGTTCTCGTGTTCGAGGATCTCCATGCGGTTGCCGGCGGTACCCGAGAAGACCAGGTCTTCGTCTTCGAACTGATCGAAGTACTCGGGGTTGACCTCGTAGCGGTGGCGATGACGCTCGGTACAGGACGTATCCTCGTAGAGGTCGTAGGCCAGCGTCTCCGGTTCGATCACGGTGGTGTGCTCGCCAAGACGCATCGTCCCACCCATGTCCTCGACCTCGTACTGTTCGGGCAAGATGTCGATCACCGGGTGAGGCGTGTCTTCGACCATCTCCGCCGAGTGGGCGTCCTCGAGGCCCAAGACGTTGCGGGCGTACTCGACGACGGCCATCTGGAAGCCAAGACAGAGCCCGAGGAAGGGCAGATCGTTCTCGCGGGCGTAGCGGACGGCCTCGATCTTGCCCTCGGTGCCACGCATCCCGAACCCGCCCGGGACGATGACCGCGTCGACGTCCGCGAGTTCGCCGTCGTGGCCGTCCTCGAGGTCGCCCGCGGAAACCCAGTGGACGGTCACGTCGGCCCCGAGTTCGAAGCCGGCGTGTTTCAGCGACTCGTGGATCGACATGTACGCGTCCTCTAGGTCGTACTTGCCGACCAGCGCGACGTCGACTTGCTCGTCTTTCTCGGCCGTGACGACCTCGCGCCACTCGTTCGCTCGCTGGCCACGGGGAAGTGCCTCCTCTTCCATCTCGAAGCGCTCTAAGACGAACTGGTCGAGCCCTTCGTCTTCGACCATCAGCGGGACGTGATAGACGTCCTCGACGTCGGGGTTCGAGAAGACCGCTTCCGTGGGAATGTCACAGAACAGTGCGATCTTCTCTTTCGTGGCGGACTCGAGGCGGTCCTCACACCGGCCGACGATGACGTCGGGCTGGAGGCCGATCGAGCGGACCTCCTTGACGCTGTGCTGGGTCGGTTTCGTCTTCTGCTCGCCGTTTTTCGAGTAGGGAACGAGGGTGACGTGGACGAACAGGACGTTCTCTTCGGGTTCCTCGTGGGCGAACTGACGCAGCGCCTCGAGGTAGGGCATCCCCTCGATGTCACCGACTGTGCCCCCGACCTCGACGAGACAGACGTCGGTTCCTTGGGCGGCCTCGCGGATGCGACGTTTGATGTCGTCCGTAACGTGTGGGATGATCTGGACCGTCTTCCCCAGGTAGTCCCCGGCACGCTCTTTCTCGATGACGTGCTGGTAGGTCTTCCCGGTGGTGATGTTGTGATCGGAGGACATGTCGATGTCGAGGAACCGCTCGTAGTTCCCCAGGTCGAGGTCGACTTCCCCGCCGTCTTTCAGCACGTACACCTCCCCGTGCTGGAAGGGGTTCATCGTCCCCGCGTCGACGTTCAGGTACGGATCGATCTTCACGGCGGTCACGTCGAACCCGGCGTTTTTCAGGAGACGGCCGGTGCTCGCGGCCGTGATTCCCTTTCCGAGTCCAGACATGACCCCGCCGGTTACGAAAATGAACTTCTTCCCGAGAGACGGGTCATAATGGGTGTCCGGTTCCGTCGGCATACCGAGTGTGCGCGGGAACGGTTGAAAACGATTTCGGGTACGCTCTGCGATCGGGAGTGTGTCTCACTCACCGACCCGACCACCAACGGTCGCCCCGCCGGGTCACTTTTAGTTCACGGGCGAAAACCCTCCGCCAGTGACCGTCGACAACGGGGAGACGATAACGGACGCGGACGGGCCGGACGCCGGGTTCCGGACTGTCGTCGTGTTCTACATGGGGCTCTCCGCGACCTGTCTCGTCGCCGGCGTCGGCTTGCTCGTCGCTCCGTTCCTCGAGGTCCCCGGTGAGGTCGCGATCGCGATCGGGCCCACCGTCTTCACCGCCGTAGCCGTCCTCGCGGTCCTCGTCGGCCGGCCCGACGACCTCCCCACACGGATCGGGCGAAACCGTCGGCGACAGGCCATACCGTTTCTCCCCCCGCTCTCGCTCGCTGTCGTCCTCTGTTCGGTGACGTTCACCGCCCCGTCTCTCTATCCCGACCTCACCTCGCGGACGGTCGTCGCCGTCGCCGTCCTTGCGACGGTCGCACTCGTCCCCGCGATCGGTGTCGTCACGATGGCCCGGGCGCGGTACGTCACGGCCCAGAGCGGGGACGAACCGGCGACGACCTGCACCTGGGTCGAACTCGGCTGGGGGACCGCCAGACGACAGCTCGTCCTCTCGAGTGTCCTCGCGATGGCCCTGTTCGCACCGATCGTGGGGTGGACCTCGATCGCAGTCGGCGGATCGCTCCTCGGCCTCGCGCTGGCCGTCCTCTACCTCGAGTCGACGCGAGGGGTCTTCTCCGAAACGCTCGGCCGGCCACGTTCGGAGCTCCGGGTCCACGATGCCGGCGTCGTCGTCGAGACGTCGGGCACCGCACGGTTCGTCCCGTGGGAGTCGATCCTCGACGTCCGGCTCACCGACGACGAACTCCGCTTCGAACGCCACCTCTTTGACCTCCGCGGTGATCGCTCGGCGATCGACGACCCCGACGCGGTCCTCGAGGAAATAGCGCAGGCTCGAGGCGGCTCCGACGACGGGAAGTGAGCCCGGGCCGTCGGGTCGACCATGTGCGACCTTCGTATCACCGTTTCCGGCATCGACCTCGAGGCGACCTGGACCGACGACGCCCCCGAAACCCGCGCGGCCCTCGAGGCGGCCCTGCCGCTTTCGGGACAGGCGACCCGGTGGGGCGACGAGTTATACTTCGACGTTCCCGTCGACGTGCCCGCCGAAAACGCCCGGGAGGTCGTTCCCGAGGGGGCGATCGCCTACTGGCCCGCGGGGAACGTGCTCTGTCTGTTCTGGGGGGAGACCCCCGCGAGCCGGGACGGCGAACCCCGGGCGGCCTCGCCGGTGAACGTCGTCGCCCGACTCGAGGACGTCGGACCGCTCTCTGCTCTCGAGGGTGGGACGGCGGTGAAAATCGAGGCCCTCTAGAGTTCCCGCCGGAAAAAGTCGCCGACGAACCGGGCGATCTTCCCGGCCTGGCCGACGAAGAAGTGATCCGCCGGAACGCCCTCGGCCGGGTGGCCGAGTTCCCGTGCCCGTTCGACGATCGGCTCCCACTCGACGGTTCCGTCGCGCTCGCCGTAGACGATCGAGACCGAGCAGGTGAGTGCCTCGAGGGCAGTGATCGCCTCGAGGTCGGGGCCGAGTCGGGGGACCGGGGCGAGCGCGGCGACGGCGCCGATCTCACGGTCGACGGTCGCACTCGCCAGGATGGCCTGTGAGCCCCCGAAGCTGTAGCCGAAGACGCCGACCCGTTCGTAGCGATCGGCCGCCCACCGGATCGCGTTCCGGACGTCCTCTCGTTCGCCGTAGCCCTCGTCCCACCCGCCGTAATCGATCCGAAGGCAGGCGATCGAGCGCTCGAGGAGCGTCTCGCTTACCGCGCGAAGCCGCCGGTCGCGTCGGTTCCCGCCGTGTTGTGGATGGGGTGGACAGGCCACGACGACGGCGTCGGTTCCCTCGGCCGGTTCCTCGAGGGTCGCCCGGACGTCTCGAGCCCCGGGGACGAGTACGTCGCTCATAGGTACGTTTGGAAGCGACCGTTGATATAACATACAACTGTGTGGACGGAGGGCCACGAGTTACCGGACGGGAGTCGGCGAGGAGTGGCCCGAATACGGCCAACCAGAGCGGACAGGACTGCCGACGAACACCCTCGGGGTTCGTCGGTCAGTCTCACCAGGTCCCGTGGAAGGTGTCGAACGAGAGGTCCTCGAGGGGCTCGTTCCCGACGGCGATCTCGTACTCGCCGGGGGTGAGCATCGGCTTGTGGAACTGTGGCCCGTCGTCGGTCGTGACCCGGGGACAGCCGGTGTTGACGAACGCGTCCATGTCGAAGTTTCGCAACCGGTCGGGGGTGACCTCGTCCATCGTGATGAGGTAGGCGTCGTCGTTGTCCTCGAGGATCTGCTCTGCTTTCTCCCAGCGTCCCTGCCCGATCTTGGTACAGAAGATGACGCCCCACTTCTCGGCGTCCATCGCGCGGTGGACGGCGCCGTAGCGCTGTTTCATGAACTTCTCCGTGTCGGCGACGGTGACGACGTT
>LKNC01000030.1 GCA_001564255.1 Natrialbaceae archaeon Tc-Br11_E2g1 | reverse complement strand
GTCGCCGAGATAGAGCGCATCCGGGAGGCCTACGGCCCGGACGCGATGGGGTTTTTCGGCTCCTCGAAGGTGATGAACGAGGAGAACTACCTGCTCCAGAAACTCGCCCGCCGGTACGGCACCAACAACGTCGACAACTGCACGCGGATGTGTCACGCCTCGACGGTGTGGGCACTCCGGACCAGTCTCGGCGCGGGCGCGATGACGAACAGCATGGAAGACCTCCGCGAGGAGGCCGACCTGCTGTGGATCCAGGGGGCCAACCCGGGCGAACAACACCCCATCGCCAACAGCCAGTACTTCCGCCAGGCAGTGTTAAACGGCGCGACCGTGATCCAGGTCGACCCTCACGCCAACAAGACCACCGAGTCGTTCGACATCGAGGACACCGAACGCCACCAGCACCTCCAGGTCACCCCGGGGACGGACGTCGCCTTGCTCAACGTCGTCATCAAGACGATCCTCGAGAACGGCTGGGTCGACGAGGAGTTCGTCGACGAACGGACCGAGGGCTTTTCGGACCTCGTCGAGACCCTCGAGGGCTTCGACAAGGCGACAGCCGCCGAGACCTGTGGCGTAGACCTCGAGGCGATCGAGTCGGCCGCAGAGAAGTACGCGAAAGCCGATAACGCCGCCATCTTCACCGGGATGGGGATGAGCCAGCACTCGAGTGGCGTCGACAACGTCCAAAACGAGATCAACCTGGCGTTGATCACGGGCAATATCGGCCGGCCCGGAACGGGCGTCAACCCGCTTCGCGGGCAGAACAACGTTCAGGGGACCTGTGACGTCGGCGCGATGCCGAACGTCTTGCCGGGCTACCAGCTCGTCGACGACGACGAGGCCCGCGAATCGGTCGAGTCCGTCTGGGGCTTTTCGGTGCCCGAGGAGCCGGGACTGACGAACGTCGAGATCACGAGTGCCGCCGGCGACTCCGTCCACGGGCTGTACGTGATGGGCGAAAACCCCGTCATGAGCGAACCCAACGCAAACCAGGTCACAGCACACCTCGAGGCCCTGGAGTTCGTCGTCGTCCAGGACATCTTCCCGACCGAGACGGTCGAGTACGCCGACGTGGTCTTGCCGGCGACGACGTGGGCCGAACGCGGGGGCACGGTGACCAACACCGACCGACGGGTCCAACGGATGCGCCCGGTGGAGAAAGTTCATCAGGGGACGAAACACGACCTCGAGATCCTCTGTGAGGTCGGCACGCGCCTCTTCGAGGACGGCTTCGACTTCGACGGCCCCGAGGCGGTCTTCGAGGAGCTCCGGGCGGTCTGTCCGATCTACCACGGGATGAGCTACGAGGCGTTAGGCGAGGAGGGGATCCACTGGCCCTGTTATGAACCCGGCGACGAGGGCGACCGCTACCTCTACGCCGAGACCTTCGACACCGGGAACGGACTCGGGAAACTCGAGGGCGTCCGCCACCAGCCACCCGCCGAAGAGCCGGACGAGGAGTACCCGCTCGCTTTGACCACCGCCCGCCTCGAGGAACACTACAACACGGGGACGATGAGTCGCCGGTCGCCGACGCTTTCGCGCCAGACCCCGGAGAACTTCGTCGACGTCCACCCGGAGGACGCACGGCGCCACGGGATCGAGGACGGCGAGTACGTCCGGCTTCGCTCCCGGCGCGGGGAGATCACCCTCGAGGCCCACGTTACCGACGATATCAAAGAAGGCGTGGTCTGGACGACGCCACACTTCGCCGACGCCGCCGCGAACGAACTCACCAACGATGTACTGGACGAACGGGCGAAGATCCCGGAATACAAGGCCGCAGCCGCCGAGTTCGACGTGGCCCTCGAGCCCGCGGACGGGCAAGCGGCCGACGACTGATGTGGATCGGGGTGCCGGCGTCGCTGAATCGGGGCGCTACGCCCCCCCTCGGCGGGCGGGCCGGATACGGTGGTTTATAACCGAAAGGGCAGCCAGGTCCGCCAACGCTTTGGACGCCCGACGATGAGTACGACACCGATGACAGAGTGGCGGTCGGTCTTCGGCCACGAGAAACCGTACGACGAGCAGGTAGACGGCATCGAAACGGCCGTAGAGACCGGGCGCGACGGCGGCTACACCGTGATCGAGGGGGCCTGCGGGACCGGCAAAACCATGATCGCCCTCACCGCGGGCATCGACCTCGTTCGGGATCCGGAGACCGGCTTCGAGCGCGTGTTCGTGCTCACGAGCGTCAAACAGCAACTGCGTCAGTTCGAGGAGGACCTACGGACGATCAACGCGAACCTCCCCGAACGGTACGACCCCGTTTCCGGACTCACGCTCGTCGGGAAAGCCGACGTCTGCCCGTACAACCGCGAGGCGAAAGCGGGATTCGACGACGGCAACGTCTACGACCGCTGTGAGTCCCTGCGCGACCGCACCCGGGGGCTGACCGGCGAGGGCGGAGACACCACCGCGGGCGTGCTGGCCGCTCGAGGCCGCCAGCAACAGACCGGGCTGGCCGACAGCGGCCGACGAGGTAGCGGGGCACGATTCCTCGAGACCGCGGGCGAACCCACGCCGTACCCGCCGGACCTGCCCGAGTACGACGACGGCGGGGGCGGCGTCGAGTACTGCCCGTTCTACGCGCAGTACTTAGAGGACTTACCCGAGGACGGGGAGGGCGACGCCGCCGAAGCGGTCCCCTTCGGGTTCACCGAGACCGGCCTCCTCTCCCCCGAGGACTTGATCGCCCGGTCGGCGGGCCACGGCACCTGCCCACACTCGGTGATGGGCGCACTCCTCGGCCACGTCGAGGTCGTCATCGGCAACTACTACCACGCGTTCGACCCGACGACGACCGCCGCCTTCACCGGTGCGCTCCTCGATGACTCGACGTTCGTCGTCTGTGACGAAGCGCACATGCTCGAGCCCCGCGTGCGCGACCTCGTCAGCGAGGGCGTCACCGACCGAACGTTGCGGGACGCCGAGACCGAACTCTCCCGGGTCGTCCAGCCGATCACACTCGAGCGCGAGGGCCGACAGGTCGAGGGCGGCTCCGAGACCGCCGACGCGGAACTCGTCCGGGCGGAACTGGCCGACACCGACGTCTCCTTCGAGGAACTCGAGCGCACCCGGGAGTTCATCTCGGCGCTGCGTGAGGAACTCGACCGACGCGTCCGGGCCCATCTCGATCGCAACCACCGTGGTTGGCGGTCGGATCTCACCGCCCTCGAGGACGCGGAGATCCCCCTTCGAGACCCCGAGACGCCCGAACGCGACGAACTGTCGGAGTGGGCCGACCGCGCTGGCTACGGCGACGTCGCCTGGGTCCGGGCCGAACACGTCGGCGCGGTCGTCGAACGGGTCCTGAACGACGCCGAAGACGAGGAGAAAACGCGGGCGACACCCGCCGTCGGACGCGTTCTCGGGGAGTGGTACCGCCGTGGCCACACCGACTTCTTCCGGGAGATCGACCTCGAGCGCACCTGGGACGACACCGAACCACCCGATTCCTGGCGGCGAGCGTACAACGCCCGCCTGTCCCTGCACAACTGCGTGCCGAGTGACGCCATCGGCTCGCGGCTCGCGGCCTTCGGCGGGGGTATCCTGATGAGTGCGACCTTAGAGCCAATGGAGGCGTTCGCGGAAGTGACCGGCCTCGAGTACGTCCGCCGCGAGAAAGGCCGTCCGGTCGTCGAGCGCCGGTACGGGCTGCACTTCCCCGGGGAAAACCGCGAGAGCTTCGCGGTCGCCACGCCGAAGTTCACCTACGGCAACCGGGGCCGGCCGGGCGAGGAGAACCGAACGCGACAGGTCTACGCCGACGCGCTCACCGAGATCGCCACCGTTCCCGGGAACGTCCTGGTGGGGATGCCGAGTTACGGCGAGGCCGAGTGGGCCGCGGCGGTCCTCGAGGAGCGGGTCGAAAAGCCGGTCTTGCTCGACGCCTCGAGTGCAGACGAGGTAACGGAGTCGCTGAAAGACGACTTCTTTGCCGGCGACGGGAAGGTGCTGGTCACGAGCCTGCGGGGGACGCTCACCGAGGGCGTCGACTACAGCGGCGATCGTCTGGCGGCGGCGGTGATCTGTGGCGTTCCCATCGTCAACACCTCGAGTCCGCGCACGAAAGCGCTGCGGCGGGCCTACGACGACGAGTTCGGGGATGGGTTCGCGTATGCACTCACCGTCCCCGCCGTGCGAAAGGCCCGGCAGGCAATCGGACGCGTGATCCGCGGGCCCGAGGAGGTCGGCGTGCGCGTCTTTCTGGACGAGCGGTACGCCAGGGATAGCTGGGACTCGGTTCGTGCGTATCTGCCCCCTGACGAACGCGAGGAGTTCCAGGCGGTGAGTCCCGACATGCTCGACGTTGGCCTTGAGCGCTTTCGGGAGCGTCTGGAGTGAACGGGGCGGAGCCGTCCGACAGTACGACCGCACCCGTCGGCTACCTGCGGGTCGCTTTGATCACGTCCGTCCGTTCCGTCTCGACGTAAAGCGAGTAGAGCAACGCGAAAAAGCCACAGGCGGTGGCACTACTCTGGATAGCGACACCGAGGGCGACGCTGCCGCCGACTGCGTGGACGATCCCTGCCACCGTCGTGCCGACGACGATCAGCCCGAACCCGACCACGACGGCACGAAGCGCCGGGGACCCGGTGCGACGGAACGCGCGGTAGGCAAACAGGACGATCAACCCGCCGATGAGGAGCGTCGCGGTGTTGGCGGTCGCGATGATCGCTGTGTACTCATCCATGGTTGGGCTTGGGTCGTCGGGTAGCCTTCTCCCGGCGTCGTGTTTATTCACCCGAACGGTTCCCACGGCGACGGAACGAGGAAATCATATATCTACCACAGTTCGAGGCGAACTGTTTTGGTTCTCGCACGTGAGTGTCGTCTGTGCCAAACAATCACCGTCGGTACGTCCTCGCGGGCGTCGTCGCCGTCCTCGGGATCGTGACGGGTGCGATCTTGCTCGAGGTGCTCGGGACGATCCTCTTCGCGCTGACGGTCGCGTACGTCCTCTTGCCTGTCTGTGGATGGCTCGAGCGCCGGGGACTCTCCCGGTGGACTGCCGGGGCCCTCGCGACGCTCGTCGGCTTCGTCGGAGCGGTCGCCGTCTTCGCACCGATCGTCGCGACGCTGTATTTCCGTCGTGGTGAACTCATTTCGGTCCTCGAAGGGCTCCCCGCGGAAGTGACGGTGGCGGTTTTCGAGGCGGAGACGACCCTCGAGGCCGTCGAGGTCCAGCAGTGGGCGATCGCGCAGGTCCAGTCGCTCGCGGTCTCGTTTGCGACCGCCGCACCCGAACTGGCCGTCAAGTTCGCACTGTTCGTGCTCTTGCTTTTCGCGATCCTCCTCAAAGGTGGGGAGGCCGGACGGGCGGCCATCGCGCCGATCCCCCACGAGTACCGCGACGTCGCCCACGCGCTTGCCGCCCGAACCCGGGAGACGCTGTACGCGATCTACGTCCTCCAGCTCGCGACGTCGGTGACGACCCTGGTCGTCGGCTACCCGTTTTTCTGGCTGCTCGGCTACGACGCCCCCTTTACCCTCGCGATGATCGCCGCGATCTTGCAGTTCGTGCCGATCATCGGCCCGAGCCTGCTTATCGTCCCGATCGCGCTCTACCACGTCGCCGTCGGCGAACTCCTCGCCGGCGCTCTCGTCGGCGTCTTCGGGATCCTCCTGATCGCCTGGCTGCCCGACGTCACCGTTCGTCCGCGGCTTGCCCGCCGCTCTGCCGGCCTCCCCGGCAGTCTCTACTTCGTCGGCTTCACCGGCGGCCTCTTTACCCTCGGGGCGATCGGCATCGTCGTCGGCCCGCTGATCGTCGCCGTCTTCGTCGAGGCCGTCTCCCTGCTCGCAGAGGAGGTAAACAGCGCGGAACTCGAGGCCTTCGAGGAAGCCGGCGGCGACTTCGAGTCGGCTACCGACGCCTCGACGGTCGACGACGCACGGACCGAGGCCGCCGAGCCGGGAACCGACTGACCCCCTGGCTTTTCCTCGCCGACGTGGTATCTCGGCTATGGGTACTCGACATACCGTTATCAACGCCCTCATCGGCGCAGTCGTCGGCGTCGTCCTCTCCGTTCTGCCGTTCTCGACGTTACTGGGCGGGCTCGTCTCGGGCTTTCTCGAGGGCCCCGAGGAAACCGACGGCGCACTCGCGGGTGCGCTCGCCGGCCTGATCATGTTCGTTCCGATCGGGCTGATCGCCCTCGCGGTCTTTGCGTTCCTTGGCCTCGGCGTTGGCGTCGGTGGAGTACCTGTCGGGGGATTTTTCTTTTTCCTCGTGTTCCTCGGCTTCGCCGTCGCCACCATGCTCGTCTACACCGCCGGCCTCGGCGCGCTCGGGGGCTATCTGGGTGCCTATCTTGCCCGGGAGTACCCCGAGAGACACGCGAGTACCGCGGAGACGATCGGGACGCGGCCGGCCGAGCCCCGCCGAGACGAGAAGCGAGAGCGCACCGGGACCGACGAGGCGGAGCCGACACGTTGGCAGGAAGAACTCGAGGACCAGCCCGAGGGCCCGGACGAGGAACGTCGGTGAGCGCCGTTCAACACTCCCGCTCGATGACCGTGAACGGGCCCCGCGGATCTTCGAACTCCCCGTCTACCGGACTGTCCTGAACGTACCGGTACACCTCGAGGTGCTCGACGGCGTCGTCGTGTGTCGCGTTCGCCTGCTCACAGCCCCACTCGGCGTACCTCTCGGCGGTGACGTTGTTCGTATCGTCCCGTCCGGAGTCACGGACGGTCTCCATGAACTTGCGATCACGGAACGTATCGAACTGTTGTGAGGCGTCGGCCGGCCGCTCTGTGACCACCTCCCCGCCATCGAACGCATCGACGGTCGAACCGTTCTCGAGTTCCGCCTCGATGATGTACCAGCTGTAGGTCGTCGATGGGTCCGGAGCGTACAGCCCCCATCGCTGTTCGTTGGGGAACTCCGGTTCGATCGCGTCCGGGACGTCGTGGTCGCTCACGTGGGTCGCGCTGAAAAGGAGGACCCAACACAGAAGCAACACCCCGACGATGGACAGCAGCGATCGGCCGTACTCCTGGGTGAACGACGCCGCTCGGTCGTATCCGTACTCCCGGACCGACTCGAGGGCGCGTCGTTCGATCGGCGGGCGACCGAGCGGCCCGAGCGCCGACGCAGATGGGAATCGGTCGCCCCATCGGGACGGAACGAACCGGGCCAGTGTCTCCCAGAACGGCGTCGTCAGGAAGGGGATCACCGTCGCGATCAACACGAGCGGGAACAGCCCGACGGAGACCGACGCCAGTAACCCGACGAACGAGCCGATGTACACGAGCGCGAACAGCGCCCGCAGTCGCCCACTCGTCACGAGCAAGAACACGCCCGACCCGGCGAGTAAGACCACCCACGCCCAGTTGAGTACCTCGAGGAGGGCGGGATACGCACTGACGTGGTTCCCGAGATGGACCGTCATCACGTCGTTTGCGAGGGCTATCTGGACGGCGTCGCCGCTGTACCAGGTGTCCCCGCGGTGTTTGAGGATCGCGTTCTGGGTGAAGACGACGACGGGCTGGACGAGCAAGGCGGCGGTAGCGAAGCTCGCGACGGCGGGACGTGCCGAGCCACGACGGAGGGCGTCGATCGACCACCGCTCCCCCATGGGTGTCACGAGTGCGATCAGGAGCAAGACCCGCAACAATCGGTCGCCGCCGTTGAGCACCGCCGGGTTTCGTGCGTGCAAGGAGAACAGTAAAACGAGCGAGACGGCGGCGACCAGTCTCGTCCGGTAGCCGACTATCAACGCGACGGCGAACACGCCGGCGACCAGAAACAGGAACTGCTGGAACCACAACTCACCGGACAGGGCGTGGATCGAGAGGCCGTTGAACTGCGGATAGGTCGCCTCGTAGACCTCGAGCGGGTAGGCACCGGCGTCGGTGTAGTACGCCTCGATGTCCCCCGCCCGATAGAGCAAGTCGAGCAGGAGGACCACACCGAGCGTGATGCGCAACGCGGCGAGGGCACGTGTATCTACCTCGAAACGCGACCGAACCGCGTTTCGGACTGATTCGAGGCGGCCCCGGACCTTGAGGCCGCCGTCTGGCGCTGCTTTCGAACGTGAGTTCTCGCTCATAGGTTGGAGGGCTATGTATCTCTCACTCTGAATGTATCTGCTATATGTTTTGTGTCTGATCCAGTGTAGGAGAGAGCCGTCCACCACGGGGCAGATCGCCGACCGGCTTACTCGTATCGCAAGGCGTCGATCGGATCCGTCCGGGCGGCCCGCCAGGCCGGATACAGCCCCGAGGCGATCCCGACGACGATTCCGACGACGATCGCGAGGACGACGTACTCGTAGGGGTACACCAGCGGCAGGTCGATGTACCACGCACCCAGATAGCCCGCGGCCAACCCGAGTGTTGTGCCGAAGATCGCGCCGACGACGCCCAGGACGACGGCCTCCGCGAGAAAGAGCCCGAGTACGTCGCGGTTCTGTGCACCGACGGCTTTCATGATCCCGATCTCGCGGGTCCGTTCGGTAACCGAGACGAGCATGATGTTCGCGATACCGATCGAACCCACCAGAAGCGAGATCGCCGCGATACCGACGATGAAGTTCTGGAGAAGGTCGAGGACGTCCTCGAGTTGCTGGAGGAGTTCGGTACTCGTCTGCATCGTCACGGCGAGTTCCTCCTCCAGTAGCTCGCTCGCATCCGAGTCGTCGCTCTCGAGGTAGGCGGTCGCGCTTTCGCGTGTGGCATCGACGTCGTCCTGGCCGGCCGACGGGGCCTCGACGACGATCGCGAGATAGCGTGCGTCGTCGCCGTTTTCGCCGTCGGCACCGAACCCGAGCCCGCCCGCCTGTTCGGCGTAGAACGGGTCGGTCGGGACGTACACCCGCGGTGCGGACTCGAAGCCCTCGAACGGGCTCAACCCCTCGGAGGTGTCGGTGATGCCGACGACTTCGACGGTCCGCTGTTCGCCACCGAGTAAGGTGATCGTCAGGTCGTCACCGACTGCGACCTCCTCCTCGAATCGCTCGGCCATCGCCGGGTTGATCACCGCCTCGCGTTCGCCGTTCTCGAACTGCCTGCCCTCGCTGAGTTGCTCGTCTCTGATATACGACGGCCCGGAGGCGACCAGCCCGTCACCCTGTGCGACGGTTTCGTCCTCGTACTCCAGCCCCTGTGGCTGGAGCGTCCCGTAGCCGTACGCCGCCTCGACGGCCTCTAGCTCCCGGACCGTCTCGAGATCGGCGTCGGTGAAAACCGGCTGGGCACCCGCCGCCGGCCCACCCTCGGTGTCGGGGTCGGCGGCCCAGCCGTAGAGGTTGCGCTGGTCGTCGGGACTTATGTCGCCGATGATTCCCGCCTGGAGACTCGCCCCGAGGGTGACGAAGGCGATCACCGCCGCGATGCCGATGATCACGCCCAGTGCGGTAAGCGACGAACGGAGTTTGTGCCCGCGGATCGATCGCCAGGACAGCCGGAGAAACTCGAGCGGGCGCATCAGTTCTCTGCCTCCGCGTCCTCGGCGCTCGTGGCCGCCGTTTCTTCGATTTGCTCGATCCGCTCGATGTCTCCGTCGAGCAGGTGGACGATCCGTTCTGCCCGTCGGGCGACGTGGGGTTCGTGGGTGACCATCACGACGGTGTGGCCCTCGGCGTGGAGTTCGTCGAACAGATCGAGCACCGCCGCCCCGGTCTCGGTATCTAAGTTCCCCGTCGGCTCGTCGGCCAGGACGATCGCGGGGTCGTTGACCAGCGCCCGGGCGATGGCGACCCGCTGGCGCTGGCCGCCCGAGAGTTCGTTCGGGAGGTGGTCCGTTCGGTCACCGAGGCCGACGCGCTCGAGTAACGACCGTGCCCGCTCGCGGCGTTCCTCCCGGTCGACACCCTGGAACAGCTGTGGGATGGCGACGTTCTCTATCGCCGACAGGCGCGGCATGAGGTTGAACGTCTGGAAGACGAAGCCGACCTCGGTGCCACGAAGGGTCGTTCGTTCACGGTCCGACAGCCCCGTTACCTCACGGCCGCCGACGACCACCTCACCCTCGGTGGGGGTATCGAGACAGCCGACGAGGTTCATCAGCGTCGACTTGCCCGACCCGCTTGGTCCCATGATCGCGACGTACGATCCCCGGGGGATCTCGAGAGAGACGCCGTCTAAGGCGTGGACCGGCTCGCCGACCTGGTAGGTCTTTCGGACGTCGGTCAACTCGACTGCCCGCTCACCCGACGTGCTCATGGTGGTTTGGTCGGTTCGCCGGCGGAAAAGCGTTCGTTCGCCTATCAGAAAACGGAAGTGACAGTCGCCGCTCGCTCCCCGGAGCCGTGTGTCAACGCTTTTTATCCCCCGAAGACGGGTGTTCCCACATGAAAACCGAGGGTGGATCCGCGGCGGCGAAACGCCGTGCCGGCGAGCGAGCAGCGACGCAGGTAGAAGACGGGACGGTCGTCGGGCTCGGAACGGGGTCGACGACCGCCCACGCGATCAGGGCGATCGGCGAGGCCGTCGCCGGGGGCCTCGAGGTCCGGGGTGTTCCGACCTCCTATCAGTCACGGGCGCTCGCGATCGACGTGGGGATTCCGCTGACGACCCTCGAGGAAGCCGACGGGATCGATCTGGCCATCGACGGGGCAGACCAGATCGCAGACGGCGACCTCATCAAAGGCGGCGGGGCGGCCCACACGAGAGAGAAGTTCGTCGCCGCGGCGGCCGATCGCTTTCTCGTCGTCGCCGACCCCTCGAAGCTCGTCGCCGACCTCGATCGGTCGGTTCCCGTCGAGACGCTCCCCGACGCCCGTCCTGTCGTCGAGGACCGCGTTCGCGAACTCGGTGGGGAACCCGGCCTACGAGCCGCACAACGGAAAGACGGCCCCGTCGTGACCGACAACGGCAACCTCGTTCTCGACTGTGCGTTCGGAACCATCGACGAGCCGGGCGAGCTCGCCCGTGGCCTCGCGTCGATCCCCGGCGTCGTCGAACACGGGCTGTTCGTCGACATGGCGGACGTGACCTACGTGGGGACCGAGGACGGGACCGATCGACGGACGTACTGATCGAGAGCGGGGACACCGTCCTCTCGGAGCGAGCCGCGGTCCCGACGGGCACCGTCGACGTCCACGTGATCGACGAAACCGCCGTGGATGTGACGGGCGTGCCCGTTCGCCCCGTGCCGGGGAAATCGAGGCCGAAAGCCGTCCGATCCGACCGGAACAAACAGTTTTTCACCCCCCTGGGCCGGAGTAGGTGGTGGAGACTTACGAGATGCCCGAAACATCCGACCGGAAGGACGACCACATACGCATCATCGAGGAAGAGGACGTCGAAACCTCGGGAACCGGCTTCGAGGACGTGGAACTGATCCACGAGGCCCTCCCGGAGATCCACCGCGACGAGATCGACACGTCGATAGACCTCTTCGGTCACGACCTCGCCGCGCCGATCGTCATCGAGAGCATGACCGGTGGGCATCCCAACACGACGAAGATCAACCGCAACCTCGCCACAGCCGCCGGGGAGATGGGCGTCGCGATGGGTGTCGGCAGCCAGCGAGCCGGCATCGAACTCGAGGACGAGGCCCTCCTCGAGTCGTACACCGTCGTCCGCGAGGCCGCCCCCGACGCCTTCCTCTATGGCAACGTCGGCGCAGCCCAGTTACTCGAGTACGACGTGAGTGACGTCGAGGTGGCCGTCGACATGATCGACGCCGACGCGATGGCGATCCACCTGAACTTCCTCCAGGAAGCCGTCCAGCCCGAAGGCGACGTCGACGCCCGGGGCTGCCTCGAGGAGATCGCCGGCGTCGCGAGCGAGTTGAGCGTTCCGGTGATCGTCAAAGAGACCGGCAACGGCGTCTCCCGGGAGCTCGCCGAGCGCCTCTCGGCCGCGGGCGTCGACGCCATCGACACCGCTGGCAAAGGTGGTACCACCTGGTCGGGCATCGAGTCCTACCGGGCGGCGGCCGTCGGGGCCACGCGTCAGGAGAAAGTCGGCCGACTGTTCCGCACCTGGGGCGTCCCCACGGCCGTCAGCACCCACGAGGCCGCCTCCGTCCACGACTGTGTGATCGCGAGCGGCGGCGTTCGCTCGGGACTGGACGTCGCGAAGGCGATCGCACTCGGCGCACGCGCCGGCGGCCTCGCGAAACCGTTTCTCTCGCCTGCAGGCCAGAGTGCGGACGCGGTCGTCGAACTCCTCGAGGACCTGTTGCTCGAGCTCAAAACCGCCATGTTCGTCACCGGTTCGTCGTCGGTTCCGGAGCTCCAGGATGCGGAGTACGTCGTCCTGGGCCGGACGAAGTCGTATCTCGAACAGCGGGAGTGACTTTACACGTCGGGCTCCGCCCGCGGGAGCCGGATCGTCACCGTCGTCCCGCCGTCGACCGCGAACTCGAGGTCACCACCGGCGTCGGCGACGATCCAGTTCGTCGTCAACAGTCCGAGGCCACTGCCGTGTTCGAGTTGTGAGCGATCGCGCTCCCCGGTGAGCAGTTCGTACTCCTTGTCGGGGATGCCGGGGCCGTCGTCGCTGATCCGGACGATTACCTCGCCGCGCTCTGGGTTCTCGCGCGCTGAAACAGTCACTTCCGGCGAGGGCGCGTCGCTGTGGACGCCGGCGTTCTCGAGGACGTTCGCGACTGCGGCCTCGAGTCTCACGGTTGCCCGGGCCCACAGCGTGTCCGGGATCGACGCCGTCACCGTACACTCCGGATAGGTCGCCTGAAAGTCCTCGAGGGCGCCCTCGAGAAGGTCCGAGAGATCTACCGGTTTTCGGTCGGGGTCCCCGGAAACGAGGTCGCTCACCTCCCGGATCTTCTCGCTGATCGAGAGGAGCTCCCTGGCGGCGTTCTCGATCCGTGCGGCGACGTCCTCCCGGTCGCCCTCGAGTGAGTCCGTAAGGATCCTGGCGTACCCCTCGACGACGTTCATCTGGTTGCGGATGTCGTGGCGGACGATCCGATTGAGTACCTCGAGTTGCTCGTTGTGGATCTCGAGTCTGCGTTCGTACTCCTTGCGTTCGGTGATGTCCTGGACGATCCCGATCGCCCGGGTGGGGTCGCCTCCCTCGTCGAACTCGACGTCGGCTCTCTCCCGGACCCACCGGGTCTCGCCGTCGGCGACGACGCGGTGTTCGACGTCGTAGGGTTCACCCTCGAGTGCGGCCGTCCACTGCTCTTCGACGAACGCCCTGTCGTCGGGGTGAAGACACGCCATGAACTGCTCGTGGTCTACCGTCCCGGTAGCCTCGGGGAGTCCGAAAATCGAGTACACCTCCACAGACCAGTGGATCTCGTCCGCAGGGACGTCCGTGTACCAGCTACCGATGTCCGCCACCGACTGGGCCTGTTTCAGGTGGGCCTCGCTCGCCTCGAGTCTCCGCTCTGCCCGTTTGCGCTCGGTGACGTCTACGACGACACCGTCGAAGTAGACCCCGTTGTCCTCGACGGTCGCGATCGCCGTCACCGCAGCCCAGATCGACTCCCCACGCAGGGTCCGTAACTCCAACTCCTCGTTGACGATCGCTTCCCCCTCGAGGACCCGTTGTTTGAACCGCTCACACTCCTCGTGGTCTGCACACAGCTCCGCCAACGACCGTTCGAGCAACTGCACCTCGGAGTCGCCCTCGAGGATCGAGACCAGCGCCGGGTTGACGAACTCGAAGGTACCATCGGGGCCGTACCGGAGCCGGTAGACGCCGATCGGGACGTTCTCGACGATCCGCTCGTAGCGCTCGAGTTCGCGCTGGCGTTCCTTTTCGGCGTGGACGTCCTGGATCGTTGCGAGAAGCAGGTCCTCGCCCTCGATGGCGATCCGACCGAGGCTGACCCGGACAGGGAACTCGGTGCCGTCCTTGCGTCTGTTTACCCCTTCGACGGTTATCGGTTCCCCGTACTCATAGCCCTGCCAGAGTGTCTCGAGGTCTGCCGGGTCGGTCCCGACTTCGAGCTCGGAGACGGTCATCCCGAGTAACTCCTCGCGGTCGTACCCCAGTTTCTCACACATCCGCCGGTTGACGTTGTGGATCACCCCCTGCTCGTCGTGGATCGCGATCATGTCAGGGGAGTGTTCGAATATCGATCGGAACTGCGCTTCGGCCCACTCCTCTTTACTGTCGGTCCTGGCCCGGTAGCCAGCGGCGTACTGTTCGAGTTTCCGGGCGACGAGCGTCGTCTCCGCGTCCGTCCGTGGGGGCTCGAGAACGTCCGTGACCCCCGCCTCCGCGGCGGCCTCGAGGTCGACCGGCCCGTCGACGAGGAGAACGACCGGAACTCCGGGTGCGGTCTCGCGCAGGCACGTCACCGAATCGACCACCTCCCCGGGGTCCTCAGGGGAGAGGACGATGCAGTCGACTGACCGGTCTACAACGTGCGCTGTGACTCCCTCCACGTCGGTCGTAGCGACCTCGAACGCAGTCGTGGCGTCCCCGACTCTCGAGGCCACGGCCTGTGACGGTCCCCCGCCGACCACCAGGACGGTCAGCGTCCGCGCCAGTGGCCCCGTGGTCACCTCACTCCCTTCGCTCATACTGGTGGGTTTCAAATACAGCTCAGTAATAGTTTCCCATATAGTGAAAATATAACTAGACTTTCGATGGCCGATCACCCGTCTCCGAAAGGCTGTAACAACCCCACTGCGTAGCCGGGATCCATGGAGCGAATCACGCTCGAAAACACGATCTTCGAGGGGGAGAACAACGCCTACCTCCACGTCGGCGACCGGGTCGTTCTCGTCGACACCGGTGTCACACTCGAGGAGACCCGCGACCAGCTCGAGGCCGCCCTCGCTTCGCGGGGTCTCGGTTTTTCCGACGTCGACGCCGTCGTGCTCACTCACTACCACGCCGACCACTCGGGACTCGCCGGGGAGATCCAAGCTGCGGGTGGGGCGACCGTCTACGCCCACGGTGCGGACGCACCGCTCGCCGCCGGCGACGAAGAGGCCTGGGCGGACGTCTTCGACCGACAGGAGCGGCTGTTCGTCGAGTGGGGGATGCCCGAGGACGACCGGAGGCGGTTGCTCGCCCACATCGAAACCTCGCCGGACCTCTACGGCGAGGCCGCAGACATCACGCCGCTGGAAGACGGCGACGTCCTCGCCGTTGGCGACCTCTCCCTCGAGGTCCTCCATACACCGGGACACGCCGCCGGCCACGTCGCCTACCTCCCCGGCGACGGGACGGTCCTCTCCGGGGACGCCCTCCTGCCGGTCTACACCCCCAACGTCGGCGGTGCGGACGTCCGGGTCGAGCGCCCGCTCGAACGATACCTCGAGACCCTACGGACCATCGAAGCCCGGGGGTTCGACCGGGCGTTGCCGGGACACCGCGACCCGATCGAGGAACCGGCCGACCGGGCACGTCACATCGTCGACCACCACGAGGAGC